>DAIRSD010000335.1:0-5408 GCA_036804625.1 Aureliella sp.
CAAATGATGTTGCACGAAGCCGCGTCCAACCTGATCTTTCCAACCTTCCGACTAAGCCTGTGTTCGATCATCGAAGCGGTTGTTCATTCGAGTCAATCGATTACAAGAGCCGGCCAAATCATGGCTAACGTGCTTCATCGCCATCTCCTGATGCTTTCGAATCCGAATCGGGGCCTAAGGAACTGAATATGTCGGCTTGCAATGGCTCGTTTTGTAACGCAGGTGTGGTCCCCAGCAGCAACGACTGCGTAGCCCCAGTGCCATCTGTGCGTGGAACGGAGGTAGTGGCCAACTGAGCGTAAGACCGTAATTGATCCAAGAGTTTTTCCAACTGGTTACGTGCAACCAACAAATCGGATTCAGCCATATCACGACATCGCTGCAATTTAGTCACGGTTTTTGCCACCACCGCTTGCCAGTGATTGCTGGCCGCTTGAACCGCCTGCAACTTCTGTTCGCACAACTGCAGGCGCTGTTTCGCCCAGGCAACTCGCTTTTTCTCTTCGGTACACGGACGACGTTCGCTCTCTCGCACGTAGGACATGCAGCGAGACAACTGCTGCTGATACTCAGACAATCGTCGACTGGCCAACTGCTGCTCGGCCTGCCAGTAATGACGACAATCCTGCGTCACCCAAGCGGTCAGGCGTCTAAGCTCCAAGTCCAATGACTCAAGCTCTTTCAGCAGCTCCAGTCGAAACTCTTGTAGATCTCTAGAGAACTGATCCAGCAATTCAATGGAATAGACTCTGGCACTGCTCATCGCTGCAAGTACTGCTCGATCATTTCCGCCTTCTTAACTAAGTAGGGCACGTGACGATCGGACATCTCCAGCAGTTTCTGAACCAGTTTGAGCTGATCATCAAATTCGTCGCTAAAGCGGCGCTGTTCTTGGTCTCGCCAAGTTTCGTTCAGGCGAGCCTGAGCCTGATTGAGAGCCGCCGTCGATTCTCTTAGCCCCTGGCTGAAACGTTGGAGCATGGCAGCAAACTGCCGCAGATGTTCTGGATCGACTATAGCTTGTGGCATTTTTTATCCTTCTGCCAGTGTTCGATTCTACCGGTAAGCACGCGTTCATAAATAAGATACTGAAATACCGAGTGGCCGTGTGGCACTCTCTGAGTCTTCGAAGGGCGTTTCTGCTGCCCCCACGCACTTCGAAGACTCAGAGCGTGCCACCCAAAATCCGCTAGAATATTCATGAACGAATGCTTATTCCAACAAACCTGTCCGCGTTTCAGAATACAGTTTGCGTGAACGAATACGTTCTATTCTAGGCCAATTCTGGCAACTTTCCTACTGGCAATGGACTTTTGGGAAAACTCGCCCTCCCCCACGAACCCTCTTGTTGCCAATCGAGTCCAGCTTGACAACCTTAACAATACAACGGGATAGACTTACAATGTACGGGTTTCGAGTCCTCGATAGCAGACAAACAACTGGCCATGACATCGCCATTGGACATCAATAAAATTCGCTCTGATTTTCCGATCCTTGCAACGCACCTAAGCGGCAAGCCGTTGATCTACTTCGACAACGGTGCGTCGACTCAGAAGCCTCAGGCTGTGATCGACGCCATCTGTGACTACTACCGATCGGACAACGCGAACATCCACCGAGGTGTGTACGAGCTGAGCCAAAGAGCTACGGATCGGTACGAAGCAGCTCGAGCACAAGTGGCAAGGTTTCTCGGAATATCCGATCCTGCGGAGTGCATCTTCACGCGAGGCACTACCGAGTCGATCAATTTGGTGGCTGAGAGTTGGGGTCGAAGCCGACTGGCTGCTGGTGACGAAATCCTGATAACGGGCCTAGAGCATCATTCCAACATCGTGCCGTGGCAGATGGCATGCCAGGCTACGGGCGCCAAGTTGCGAGTGGTCGAGCCGGATTCGCAAGGCATGATCGATCTGTCCGCATTTCGTGAATCTCTCAGCGCGAAGACTCGACTGGTCGCCGTGCAACAGACCTCAAACGCCTTGGGCGTTGTGCATGATGTGGCTAGCATGGTCCAGCTTGCTCGAGCAGTGGGTGCCTTGGTGTTGGTCGACGGCGCTCAATCGGTAGCTCATCAGCCCACCGATCTTGCCAAAATGAATTGCGACTTCTTTGCTTTTAGCGGCCACAAGCTGTATGGGCCAACGGGCATTGGAGTGCTGTGGGGACGACGAGAACTGCTTGAAAGCCTGCCTCCTTACATGGGCGGCGGCGATATGATCGAGACTGTGGCCTTTTCTGGTTCGACCTATGCAGGACTTCCCAACCGTTTCGAGGCGGGGACACCGCATATTTCCGGTGCCATTGGACTAGCGGCTGCCATTGACTATGTTCAGTCAATTGGTTTTATGGCGATCGCGGCCCAAGAACAATTGTTGCTCAAGCACCTTACGACGCGACTGGAAAACATTTCCGGGGTCCGAATCATTGGCAGAGCGCCTCACAAAGCGGCTATCGTCAGCTTTGTCGTGGAATCGCCCAACATGGCTCCTATTGATGTAGCTACGTCCCTTGGACTAGAAGGGATCGCTATTCGAACCGGCCACCACTGCTGCATGCCTCTCATGAAACTGCTTGGCGTGGCTGGAACCTGCCGAGCCTCGCTGGCATTCTACAATACACTGCAAGAGGTTGATCGATTTGCCGAAGTACTCGAGCGGATCGTTCAGACACGGCGAGAACAATTGTCAGTCGGCCAGAAGCCTTCACAGACAAACACGATCGATCAGCATGGCGTTTCGATGTGCGACAGAGCGCAGAGCTTCTTCGCTCAGGCGGCAGGCGAATCACCAGACGTGTTGGCCGAAGAACTGAATGAAGAGTTTGCTTTGTGTGACGACCCCAAGAGCAAAACGCAGTTTCTACTAGAATTGGGCCAGCAATTGCCTGATGCGTTTGAATCACTGAAAAAGATTTCAACCAGCGTGCCGGGCTGTATGAGCGAAGTCTATTTAATTGCCCGCCCAGTCGTCAGCGGCCAGGGACGTATCGAGTTTGCAGGAGATTCGAACGCCCAGATCGTTCGCGGATTGATAGCTTTGTTACAAAGACTGCTTTCAGGTCAATCCGCTTCGGCAGTCATGGAATTTGATGTTGAAGGCTTTTTCCGCCGCATTGGCCTGGAACAGTTCATAACCAGCCAACGACGTAGCGGATTGGCTGGCATGGTTCAGCGCATACGTCAACTGGCGAAAAATCAAATAGATTCCGGGAAAAATCGAGCTTCCTGAGCCTCATAAGGTCAATTAGTTTGAACAAAATTGCTCTCGGGCCTCTTGTATATTGAAACATGCCGCCCATTTTCCTATAGTAAGGATCGTATAGCGGCAACCAATGTGGCTGTTCGCATATTTCGATGGGAAACTAAAACCTGTTCCGGAGAGTAAAAAATGAAAAAGCGATCTTTAAGCTTATTGCTGTTGGTGCCGCTCGTGTGCATGGGAGCTATCGCGATTGCCGAGGAACTTTCGCTGGAAGGCATCAAGTGCATCATTGCACCTCGCGATGCCAAACAAGCAAACTCCGCCGAGTGGAAAGATGGCAAGGTCTATTTCTGCTGCGCTGGTTGCAAGGGCAAGTTTGATAAGATGTCCAAAGAGGACAAGGAAAAGATGGCCAGCAAGTCCAACGCTCAATTGGTCGCAACCAAACAGTACGCCCAAAAGGCATGTCCCATTTCAGGCGGTGACCTGAATCCTGAAACGGCTATCGAAGTTGCTGGCTGCAAAGTTGCTTTTTGCTGCAAAAATTGCAAAGGCAAAGTAGAAGGCCAAGAAGCCGATCAACAGGTCGAGACGGTTTTTGGGCAAAAGGCCTTCGAGACCGCCAAATTCACCAAAGTCGAAGCCAAGTAAGCCAAGCAATTTGAATGAACTCCAAACCAACTTACGCCGTTTAGGCTTTTCCATTCGAACGCATGTACCGTTGTACGGTGCATGCGTTTTTTGTTATCTAGTCCGATATCTACCAGGTTTGGCAGTCTACTGCTTGGAATCACCTGCAACGATTTTTCCGATGATTCACGAAAGATACTTGATAGCATATTGACGTAAAGCTGTGAAATATGTGATACTTAGAGCAGTTCTGACGCTTGTAGTGTCATTTGCAAGCTACAATATCAGAACGATACAGCCATCCGCATGCCCAGGGACGTTCTCTGATTGGAGTGGATGTGCAATCCCCAACGAAAGGATAAATTGAAGACTGTGGTGACGCCAGTAAATCGTAGAAACGAAAGGAACGCTGATCAAAATCGGATCAACAATCAAATTCGCGAAAGGCAAGTTCGCGTTATCAGTGAAAAAGGCGAGCAACTGGGAGTTCTACCCATTGATACCGCCATCGATCGCGCCAGGGAAGTAGGACTGGACCTTGTAGAAGTTGCCGCAACAGAAACACCTCCTGTCTGCCGGATTATGGACTATGGCAAGTTCAAATACGAGAAGGGCAAGAAGAAACACGCTCAATCCTCTAGCCATCAAACTAAACTCAAAGAAATTCGACTGCGCCCCAAAACAGGCGACCACGACATTCAGTTCAAACTAAAGCAAGCGGTCGGTTTTTTGAAGCACAAGGACAAGGTCCAAGTGTCCGTAATCTTTCGAGGTCGCGAAATGGCCCACGTAGAAGAGGGCCTGAAGGTCATGGAGGGAGTTTTGGAAGAGTTGCTACAATATGGCAAACTGGAATCCAGCCCTCAGCAACTTGGCAAGAGAATGATGTGTACCGTCGCACCGAAATAGTCTTCGAGCGGACGGGCCGCTTTCGTCAACTGGTCACCTAAGAATCCCAGCCATTCCAAACATGGCTTGGCTGCGTCTGGGGAATTTAGAAGAGTTCCCCATGTTGGCTGTTAAAGCAGGGAACTCTGGCGAGGGAACTCTGGCGAGGGAACTCTGGCGAGGGAACTCTGGCGAGTTCCACTACGAAAAGGGTTAACGGCGTAGCGTGCCACCCGACCGGATTGCTCAAATCTCGGGATGATCAAGTACCAGCTGTTCCCACTGCTCCAGCACCCATGATTCGTGAGCAGAAGAGGCGGCAATCTGTATGGATTTGCCAGCCGGATGGGTATCACCCAGCGGGTAGCGGTATGAACAATTTCTTAGCAGCATGCTGCTGCCAGCGATCTTCTTGAATCCCAACTCGCGATATTCCCAATCCTGCCACGGCTTATCATGGCCTGGCTGGTACTGAGCCAACACCAAGGATGCCTCGTTAGTCAACGCACGCAAGATCGCATCCAAGGCTACTGCGGGACGATCCATGTCGGGATGAAAAAGAAACTTGTGCAGAAAAAGAATGTCGGTCACGTAGTCGTCGATGTCCAAATCGGATCGAAATCGTTTGCCCGAACGCATCAGTGTCCCTACGACATCTTCCCAAGTTGCCGAAACGCTGTCAGCCACTCG
>DAIRSD010000336.1:0-5401 GCA_036804625.1 Aureliella sp.
GGCACGCAAATCGCAATGGAAAGACATCAACAAGATGATCGACGGCCAGAAGAGAAGACCGGTTGGTTCAATCTTGCAAAACAAATGGGTAAAAATGATGACCGCGAAAACTTTACTGATCGCTGCCGGATTGCTAAACACTTGTGGGACTTTAGCGTGTGCCCAAGCGCTGACTACTCCAATTTATAATTGGAACTACCAGAATCAAGCCAGCACGGCAGCCGAAGGTTTCCTGAATGGCCAGGCCCAAGTGATTCAGGCCATTGGTCAAGCTGAGTACCTGAATTCAGTTGCTGCGGTGAACTATCAAGAGGCTGCTCGTCAGTGGATAGAGAATCGTCAAGCCTACGTCAACGCTTATTATCAGAACAAAGAGACCATCCGCGAGTATCGCGAGCGATATTCTCGGAAGCCACCTACACAAGAGCAGTGGGCTCGGATCACGGCAAAATCTCTTCCGCCACGACTCAGCGCCAAGCAGTTGGACGCAGCCAGCGGACAGTTGATCTGGCCACACATTCTGCGAACGGCTGAGTACAGTGCATTCCGAACTCGAATCGATGAACTGATTGCTACGCGTTCTCCAGACAATTCAGGTAACGGCAGTCCATTCCAGCAAGAGATCGCCCTATTGGTCGACGGTATGAACCGGCTTCTGAAAACCAACCAGGGATTTTTGAGCGCTACTCAGTATGCAGATGCTAAAGCCTTCCTGCGGTCGTTGGACTACGAAGTCAAACAGCAGTTTAATCAGCCTGATCCAACATCGTTAGTTTCAGTTAATACTCCAAGCATCTACTCAGTGCGTTAGATTGTGATCGCCAGGACGCAATGTCTTAGCGATTGCCTCAAGAAGAAATAATCTCCTGGCCCTGGAAAGATTCTCAAAAAAGAAAGGTAGTGCCTATGGTATGAATGGTTTTCGGGGTAGGCAACTGGTATCTGTTTTTATACCCTCACCGCAATAAGTAATTACCAGCGACTCCCCACCCGGGCGTCCTCTCTAGTAGGGGGCGCCTTTTTTTGTGTCTCAATTGGGTGGGCGGTTACTAAGAATAATTGGCTGTTCGATTTAGCGGGAAGCCAAATTGCCTACGTAACGATCCAGCCAAGCGGCAATCATTCGCGTTACTAATATCAGATCTGCCGCATGATTGAGTAACAAGTGGTCGGCACCTGGCAGGCAGATTAGGCTAGCCGCACATGCGGGCGGTTCCTCGGTGCGGCGATCGGTCAGTAGTTGGTAAAGCCGCTGAGCGTGCTGGAAGCCCAAGGTCTCATCCTCTGGGCTGTGAAAAAGCAGAACTGGCACGCTGAGTTGTCTGACATGAGAGGACAAATCGAAGGCGCGGAAGTTTTCTAGCATTTGTCGATTGATCGTATGCGGCGTTCCGCCGATGGACACACTGCCGTGCCCGGCAGACATGATGCTGGGGTTCATCCGATCAAGCAAACTGGCAAGATGAAGCGTATCGCTGGGAGCTGCAATGGACACGACGGCCCGAACCGATGGCACTTGAGCGGCAATTGATAGACTGGCAGCGCCACCAAAGCTATGCCCGATCAATGCTTCAGGGGCTCTGTAGTGTTCGCTCATGAACTGGACCGCTGCCAACAAATCCGTTTGATTGCTACTAAAATTGCTTTTCGAAAAGTCTCCACTGCTGCCCCCCAAGCCAGTCGAATCGTAGCGCAGCACTCCATAGCCTAGCTCGGCTAATCCCCGACTGATGCGCACGATCAGCTTGAGATCTTTCGTGCAGGTAAAGCAGTGGGTGAATACGACAAAGGCTTTTGGTTCGTCGTGAGGTTGATCCACGATACCCGTTAGGGTCGATCCCCAGCCACTGGGAAAGCTAACACGTTGACTGCGTCTCACAAGACTCATTACCGCAGTTCAGTTCTAGTTGCCCATCGTTCCAAGATTGCCTTTTTTAAATGCCAACGCCATGGCGCGTGGCACTTCAGCTTCAGCCAACACCAAATTGGCGCGATTTTCGGCAACACGAGCGCGATTTTCTTGTTCCGTTGCAATCGCTTCAGCTCGTCGCTGTTCGGCCAAAGCCCGCGCCACTCGAACATCTGCTTCCGCTTGATCGGCACGCAGACGGGCACCTATATTGTCACCCACATCGATGTCTGCGATGTCGATCGATACGATCTGGAATGCAGTCTGAGCATCCAGACCGCGCTGCAATACCGTGCGAGAGATCATGTCGGGATTTTCAAGCACTTTTTGGTGCGAATCGGTCGACCCGATCGAGCTGATGATGCTCTCACCCACTCGAGCGATAATCGTCTCCTCGGTAGCACCACCAATTAACTGCTGCAGGTTGGTACGCACTGTGACTCGTGTGCGCACTCGCAGCTCGACTCCATCTTTTGATATGGCGCTTAGAGTGTTCTTGCCGCTACGTCGCGAATCGGGGCAGTCGATGACTTTGGGGTGAACACTGGTCTTCACGGCGTCCAGCACATCGCGACCAGCCAAATCAATTGCGGCGGCACGATCAAAATCCAAATCCAAATTGGCTCGCTGCGCCGCAATGATCGCTTGGATGATACTCATCACGTTCCCACCAGCCAGGAAGTGCGCTTCTAATCGCTGCGTAGTAATCCCGTTTCGCGATGTGATATCCAGTCCCGCCTGAGCTGCCATGATCTTGGCCTGAACAATGACTTGCGCACGTAACTGACGAAAGTACATTCCAATCAAGCTTGGCATGCTAACCCTGGCTCCGGCTGCAAAGGCCTGAATCCACATGGCACCAAACGCCAAGAATGAAATGATCAAGCCCAATACAAAAAAACCGATGATCGCGATCACGGCAATAATGATGGCACTGCTTAGTTCAATCTGGCCTAATATTTTTAGCATGAGTTGAGCCTTCTATTTTTGGTGGTACGTCCAATATTTGATTGCAGGGCTATGTGGCTGCTGAGGTCCCGGATCGTTTGCGTCCACTATCTTAGCAGATATCGGTCTGCTAGGCCAACAAGGGCGACGTCCTATCAGGTGCTCAGATACCAGGAAATTCCTGCATTCCGTAGCCATTTGTTCAGCTATGGCCCGTCGATCCAGCCGCAGCCTAGTACACGATCCTGTTGAAAAATGGCACAAAGCTGCCCAGGCGATACACCGCTAACGGGATGGTCAAAATCGACCTGGAATTGCTCAGGCCCCAACGGCGTGACGCATGCCGGTACAGCAGGGCTGTTATAGCGAATCTGGGCCAGCGCTTGAAACGCCTGAGTAGGTGGGTCGGTCAGCCAGTTGGCACCGCTGGCCGTCAGCATGTTGCGATCCAATTCCCGGCGATGGCCCAGAACCACATCGTTGGTCATTGAGTCGATCTTGGTAACGAACATTGGCTCACCCAGTGCAATTCCCAGGCCTTTGCGCTGTCCAATCGTGAACGACTCGATTCCCGAGTGTTGACCTAAGACGGTACCGTCTGCCAAGACAAAATTCCCAGCCGTCGAATGCTGCGACCGCTGTCGTACGAACTGACCATGATGACCGCTGGTGACAAAACAGATCTCTTGACTGTCCCGCTTATCTGCTACGCGCAAACCGGCATTACCTGCCAAACGTCTGATCTCGGACTTTTGATACCTGCCAACCGGCAGCAACATCCGTGTCAAATAGGAGCGCTCGATACCAGCCAGAACATAGCTTTGATCTTTGCTGTTATCGACTCCTCGCAGCAAGGCAATCTGACCATCACGCTGAGCGATCTGTGCATAGTGACCCGTGGCAACAAACTCAGCGTCGACACTGTCAGCATAGTCAAATAGTCGCCCAAATTTGATCCAGTTATTGCACTGAACACACGGATTGGGCGTCCTTCCGTGAGCGTACTCATCCACGAAATAGTCGACAATCCTTGAAAATTCAGCTTGCAAATCCAACGCGTAAAAAGCGATACCTAGGCTGTCAGCAACACGCCTGGCATCCATCGCATCAGAAGCGCTACAGCAGCCTTGCTTGTGGTCGGTTCGCCCCTGAAGAATAGGCAGAAGCGGATTGGGCGAACCCTCCAATTTACATGCAGCAGCCGACTCGGTTCCGTGCCGCATGAAGACACCGATTACCTCGTGCCCCTGCTCTTTTAACAGCCATGCGGCAGCCGAGCTATCCACTCCGCCACTCATCGCTAAGACCACTCGATCACCCGCCATATCAGCTCCACACTCCCAACTCTTGTAACTGGCGGGTCGCCGTGGACGACCAGTTCTTGTTCGCAGCAGGCGATGCGGGGCTAGGGTGGAGCATGCGTCCAACTCGAATCGAATCGAAATGTCCGTTCTCTACCACGCGACACGCACAGCCTTCGGCCCACGCTCCAACACCGATCAGCCATTGGGGCTGAAGTAATCCTAGCAAACAAGCTAAGTGCTGATCGCAGATTGATTCAAGCTGTTGACGAACCGACGACGGCAACTTGTCCGGTGTCACATTGCGAGCCGATTGTTCCATAAAGGCCAAGGGACAGTAGTTAGTGACAAAATGTCGAGGGAAAAAATTGCTCGGCGTCTCAAATCGTTCAGCGAACAGAGCCCACAAACGACGACCAGAAATTTCGCTGCGTTTGCATGCCAGACCCTCGACGGGTCTCTTGGGATGTTCGCGATCTGGCTTACCGATCGGTGCATCGATTTTCAGCCAATCGACAACAGCATTCACTTCGCCAAACGGGATACCCGTCTGAGCCATGCCCCACGGCCCAGGGTTCATGCCCATAAAAACTACCTGGCATTCTTTTCCCGCGTAACGTTCCAGGTATTGTTGGTGCGCTGGCCAAGCATAACTTAGTGGGTTGTAGACCCAGTCTGCACAACGAGAAAAATCGATCTGGGCAAGCGAGTCGCTTAGCTCCCGCGCAGCATCAGCCAACTGGCCTCCCAGCAAGTTCGTCCGCTTGGCAGAAGTCTGGCGGGTGACCTGATGCCGCTTCACGTTTGTACCTATCTTCACCAGAGTTTACCCCCGCATTGACTCAACCTTCAGGCCACCATTCGGCCGTACGAAAGATTTTAGCCACTCCGGCCAAGTTGACTAGGAACAACACCTGATCCACCCAATCGCAAGAATAGGCTATAATAAGTTCTCAGGGGATCCTGAAGTGCAATCAGGATTCTGGTTGGCAACCATTGTGAGGTATTGTTTTCTGTGAAGGAAAAAAGCATGAGATTACGCTTGACCGCGACTGTAGGTCTGATTCTGGCTGCTGGCTCCGCACTGGTCGCTCAGCAAAACACCCCGAATGTCATACGACATGACCAGCAGTTGCAGCAATATCGCCAGATGATCGATCGTGGGATTGAGTACCTTCGGCTGCGAGGTCAGGCTGCCGACGGTTCTTTTTCAGGAAAGTCTGGGATTGGACCAACCGCCTTG
>DAIRSD010000337.1:0-5398 GCA_036804625.1 Aureliella sp.
GAGCTGGGCCTGCAGGAATTCAACTGGGGTATTATTTTCAAAAGGCCGGGCGAGATTATCTGATTTTGGAAAGTGGCGATTCGGTTGGCACTTTCTTTCATAAATACCCAAGGCACAGGAAGTTGATCTCGATCAACAAGGTTCATACCGGAACCAACGATCCTGAGCTGAAATTGCGAAATGACTGGAACAGCTTGCTGACGGACGATTACTCGCTGCTGTTCAAAGATTTCTCGCGAGACTACTTCCCGCACGCTGACAGCTTGCCAAAATACTTGGAGAACTTTACTAGGCACTTTAACATCCAGGTGCGTTACGGAACGACAATAGTCAGCGTCTCCCGAAACGATCAGGGCTTCGTGCTGACAACTCGTGATGTCACTCAGTTCACTTGCCGGAGGCTGATCGTTGCAACCGGCGTTAGTCAAGTCTACGTACCGGCCATTGATGGTATCGAATTGGCTGAGTCTTACGAGGACGTCAATGTCGATCCGGAAGATTTTGTCGATCAGCGAGTTTTGATTATCGGCAAGGGCAATTCGGCATTCGAGACCGCTGATAATCTGATTCCCACTGCGGCACTGATTCACATGGTTAGTCCCTATCCGATCGATTTTGCGAGGAAGACTCACTTCGTGGGCGACTTGCGGGCCGTCAATAACAATATCCTGGACACCTATCAGCTCAAATCGCAAAACGCGATTTTAGATGCTGAGACTCAGAAAATTCGCCGCTTGCCTGACGGCACTTTTGCAGTACGTTTCGCATACCTGCACGCAGAAGGCGAAGTCGAAGAGCTGTATTATGATCGCATCATCTGTTGTGCCGGATTT
Organism: Aureliella sp.; assembly: GCA_036804625.1. GTDB lineage: Bacteria > Planctomycetota > Planctomycetia > Pirellulales > Pirellulaceae > Aureliella. The sequence continues at coordinate 834 of DAIRSD010000337.1, forward strand.
CGTTTTGACGCGTCCATTTTTCATTCGTCAGCCAAACCAGAGACGGTTATCTTTGACAAGTTTCCCAACCTGACTTGTGAATGGGAATCGACCAAGCAACCAGGCATGTATTTCATCGGGACGTTGATGCAGATGCGAGACTATAAAAAGTCGACATCGGGCTTCATCCACGGATTCCGTTACAACGTTCAAGCTTTTGATAGGCTTCTGGCAGACAAGTATCACCAGAGGCCCTGGCCGAGCGCTAAGTTGCCGTTAGATGCAAAGGTGCTGGCTGAGAAATTTCTTTCGCGAGTCAACGGAAGTTCGGCTTTGTGGCAACAACAATCATTCTTGGGGGATGTAGCTGTCGTTCAGTCTGATGGCACCGTTGGATACTACGAAGGCATGCCTATCGCTTACCTCCAGCGCCGATACGTCGACCAGGACAAGCGGTGTTTTGTGCTAACTCTAGAATTCGGAACGTCGCTCGACGAAGATCCGTTTCGGGTCAATCGCATTCGTAGAGATAATGTTACCAAAGCGGCGTCCAGCACGTTCCTACATCCGGCAATTCGCGAGTATGAGCTGGGTGCCAAAGCATCCGAGCACCATATAATTGAAGACTTGGAAGCTGTTTGGAAAGAACCCGAACACATCGATCCGTTGGTCAGCTACTTGGATCAGCGTATACACGCAACCGACAACCGAGTCGCCTGGGAATAGTCATACAAAGTAGTGGGACTCGCCAGAGTCCCCTAGTATTTCAACACCAACAACAGGTGTGAGTCATCACCCGGTTGTTGCGGCATCCTGACGCTAACTCGCTAGCGGCTGATTGGTCAACTTAAGCACCTGAGCATAAGTCTTCGAACAATATGAGTGATCATGGATGGACACGATGTACAGGATGATCTCAACTCGTTGATGACTTCGAATGCACAACCGATGACTTTCTCAGTGATTTCTCCATGCTGTAAGTCGGATCAGCGATTGTCCCTTAAATCCCTATTCAATTCTCCAGTTGCGAAGACTTGTGATGGGTTATGCCAGTTTTTTCGTGAACAGGTGCCTATTAATGCACGGTTACTTGCTTAGGCCTGATCGTGTCGCCTACGAATGGCTTCAGTGCAAATCACTCTTCCGATGCAGAGCGTTTTGAAGATTCAAGCCGCTGAGGTTTCGCGAACCAAGCTAACAGGGAGGGAAGAATCAATAGGTCGCCAATCAGTGCGGCAAGGATGGCCGTACATGACATCCAGGCGAATTGACGACTGGATGGCATCTCGCTAGTCAGTACCACTCCGAAGCCCGCCAGAAGTACCAGAGTCGTAGTTACCAGCGCTCCGCCGACCGCGTGAAAGGCTCGGCGAATCGCAGCATGCACGTCATGGTCCACCAGCAACTCACGTTGAAATCTTGCAAGAAAATGAATGGTGTCATCCACGGCGATTCCAAGACAAATGCTAAAGACGATCACCCCGATCAACTGAAGCGGTAATCCCAGTACAACCAGCACCGTGCCAGTCAGGACTAGCGGAAACACGTTAGGCAGTATGCTAATGAGTCCGTAAAGCCAGGATCGGAACCCTATGGCCAAGCACCCGAAAATGATTACCGATGCAGTTAAGATGCTGTTTGCCAAGTCGACGATCATCAAATTGATATTGCGACCCGCTACGGCCACGCTACCGGTCAAATTGACCTGAATTCCAGGATATCGCCGGCTGAGGTTTGCGAACTGCGTTTCTAAATGTTCAAAAGCGGCCAAATGCTTGCTGGTCCCTGTGTCTGGCAGATGGACGGAAATCAGAGCTTGACGAAGATCGTTGCGCACAAAACGCCGAGTGACGTCTTTGGGTACCCAGCTTAGCAGAGGCACTCTCTGGATTAGTTCGTCTGACTTGCCCGGAAGAATTCGCAGCAGGTTGACAACTGACATGGGATAGCTGGTACCGGGTTCCTCGTCGAGAAGCTTCTGAGCAGATTCTAAGACGGAGAGGACTTCGGGGGATTCTAGATCATAACGATCATCCCACTGTACCAGCGCGTAACCCATTAGAATTCCACCTAACACCCGGTCGCAATGAGCAAGCGCTTGTGCGGATGGAGTACTGTCCGGAATCGACTCAGTCAAGCGATTGTCGGGCCGTAAGTATAAGGTGGTTACGAACATGATGCCTGTTACCACCACACCCGTGACGGTCACCAGTCGGTGGTGTCGCAGCACCTGATCAACGATCCAGTCCACAAAGCGTACCGTCCAAGCATTGGGATTTGGTGGACTTACGTATGCCAAACGATTGCCCAGGGACGTGCTGGCAAGCAGTGGCACCACCAAAATCACTGCCAAAAAGGCTAGCATCGACCCCACAGCGCACACCGCTCCAAAGCTGCGGATGATTTCAACTTGAGCTACCACCAACGATCCAAAGCCAACCGCAGTGGTCAATGATGTCATCAAACACGCTTTCCACAAATGTCGCACGGTCAGCCCAGCGGCCGCAAGTGGACTGGCTCCAGAGCCAATTGCATCTCGCAAGTGGTGCATCAGGTGTACGGCGTCGGTAAACCCAACTATCATCACCAGCGTGGGAACTATGGTGTTGATGATATTCATCTTTTGATTCAGCAGTCCCATGGCACCCAAGGTCCATAGAGAACCCAGCATGGGAGCCAGTGATACAATAAGTACTGGCCATGGGCGACGAAACAACATCAGCGACATGCAAGTTGCCAGCAGTACGCCTAGCACGACAAACCGCCTAGTTTCCCGCCGAACCATGTCGTAGATTTCTACACGAATGGTCGGGATGCCCGTAAGTCGAATCCAGAGTTCCCTCTCCACCTGGGCACGATCAATCGCCTGTCGAATGGCCTCCAAGTAAGGCTGGATGTCTCCGATGCGCACCGTTCCTTCCGGCATTCTCACCACGATCAGACTGGTGGCTGCATCCGGCGAAATCAATTGACCTAACGCCAGTGGATGTGTTACGGCAGCCTGTCGCGATTGCTTCAACTGCTCCTGAGTAACTTCGCCCTCGGATGGCAAAATGCTAGACATGCGTCCTAAGGAACTGATCGTAACCACCTCCTGCAGGCTTCGCCCGCTTTCAAAGCCTTCCAGCTTCTTCAGTTCGGTGATCACGCGACGCAAGGCGGATACGGCGGACGGCGTGAACAGGTGATCGCCCGTGGATGTATCCGACTGGCCATCGGTAACGGCTCGTGCACTGGCGGGCTGGACGACCAGCAAGCAGTCGTTGTCGTCTGAACCAAAGTTTCGGAAAACTGATTCAAGGCGATCAAAATTTTCGTCGTCGATACGAAAAACACTTCGTGGCACATCGTCAAACTGCAGCCGCATTAGGCCGACCGCCGCCGCCGCCGTCAATACCACCACTAACCCCATCAGAACGAATCGGTGGCGGATGAAAAGCTGCTCTATCCGTAGACTCACTGATCACGCCTTTCGATACCAAGGGTAATGTTCTTGAATGTCAGCCGTGGGCAAACGCGGCGATCTTTTAAGAAAGATCAGCAAGTTTGGCTTCGACAAGATTGATTGAAAAGACTACCCAATCCCGGAAAAACAGCAAGCCGTTGCCACGATCGGACAGTGTCAAAACGCTGCGAATACTGACGGACGTCTCGTTGATCCGATAGCATGTGCTGACTATTGTCGGGCATTTCCACTAGCCCTCAAACTCCTGCTTCATAATTCGCTCGACGAATAAGCTTACTGAATTGGCTATTCGTTCTGTTATACTGGCCTCTACATTGCATCAAAGACCGAAAATAGGATAAAATTCGATACATGTCGCTAATCGCCGGTATCAAAAAAGTGGATATGCATTTGCGGACTCCGGGGCTTCGTGCTCCTATTCGAAAATTTCGGCGGCTAGGGATTGAGTTCTTGTCGAGGTGCTGTACGACTCAAGAGTGTGATGTCAAACTTCTCAGTAGCTTTTGATTACCCTTGGGCGTTGTCCCTACTGGCTCTGCTACCGTTGCTGTGGTGGGCTAGCTTTCGTAGTTTGGCTGGTTTGGGCCCGGGACGACGGTTGGCCGCTTTAATATTTCGGTCGATCGTTCTGAGCCTGATGATTTTGGCCATCGCAGGACTGCAATGGGTGCGCATCAGCGATAAAGTAACCGTCATCTACCTATTGGATCAAAGCGATAGTATCGCTCGAGCCAAACGCGATCAAATGTTGGATCTTGCCATCCGATCGGTGCGCGAGCACCGAAATGACGCCAGAGGCGATCGAGCGGGAATGATCGTCTTTGGTAGAGAAGCCGCCATCGAGTTCCCGCCCTATGACGATGATCTGCCTGCTGTGCGCGGATTGGAAAGCTATCTTGGCCCCACGGATGCTACCAACCTTGAGGCGGCATTGAAGCTGGCTCAAGCTTCTTTTCCTGAAGACACTGCCAAGCGAGTGGTGATCATTTCCGATGGAGCTGAAACGATTGGTCAGGCAGCAACAGTAGCCAAGTCCATTGCCGATTCGGGAATTGGCATCGATGTGGTGCCTGTCGATCTGATTACCAAGAGCGAAGTGCTGTTGGAAAAGGTCGCTTTG
>DAIRSD010000338.1:0-5390 GCA_036804625.1 Aureliella sp.
GAGTATCCGTTTCGTTTTCCGAAAGCTCCAGTAGATGACTCTCGCAAGTATTCGCCCTCGGCTGGCTGAAATGCGATTTCAACTGCTTGGGAGGAACGTCCATCCCGAGTTGTTTCAAATCTACAAGTGCCATCAGATTCAGCGCGACAATTACCAGGCAAGAATCTGCATCAACTCGGATGGACACTACATCACGTGGAAGTCTGGCAGCACAATCATCACTGAGATCGTAGCCGCAGCCGCTCAGCCCTTGCCTAGTGGAGCCCGGATGTTAGATTTGCCGCTCAGCCAGCAACGCCCCGAAGCACTGGAATATCTAGGCTGTAGCTATCATTATCAGTTTCAACTGGAACGAGTTTCGGCCGAAATGTTCTGGATGATTCACCAACAGCTCAGCCAGTCGGCTAGTAATCATGAATTGATCCAGATTTTTAATTCTAGCGGTCGATTGCCCATCGGTGGGCTGAGCTTCATTCACGTGGAAAGTCGCCTGCGAGTATTGCGAATCCAGGCCATACACACCTTTCCAGACGACTATGTGCTAGTCAAGACGCAGTCTAGTTTTGCCAGTGCTGCTGGCAAGACAGCTTTGTAGAACAATGGTTCTACAAAGTCGAGAACGTTAGGCCTTTCTTAACGGCGAAGCGTTCTGCGACATTGTGGCCCGACATCCTTGCTAAGCTTGGCTGCCCGGCGTATGATGGAACCCGCGACGGAGACGTAAGATTTAAGTAAATACACCGAGGCGATTTTGGTTCGGATGGATCAGAGATCAAAGCCTCAACTACCACAATTAACAGGAGAAAATGGTAATGCGTCGAAGCTTGAGCATGTTGATGTTGGCTGCTGTATGTGTTGTCGGTTGCAAGCAGCCGACGGAGACGGTTCCTAGTGTTACGGGTGGTGATTCCAGCAGCGCTGTGACTGGTGATGCCGGTGCTGTAGATACCAGCAATGCAGCTCCACCAGCCGCCGATGGAGCCTCTGCGGCACCCGGTGCCGCCGTTCGATTTGTTGCTAACACCAAGCTGGAAGTTCCCGGCATGATGTGTCCCTATGGCTGTTATCCGGCTGTAGAGAAAGCGCTGGTTGCCGTTCCCGGCGTTCAAGGTGTCCAGTTGGGTGAGCAACCCGAGGGCACACCCGAAGGCGTAATCGCCAGCAAGGTCGTTGAACTGAAAGTTGCCGACGGCTTTAACGCAGAAGCCGCTCTGGCCGCATTAAAGGATGCCAAGTTTGAAGCCTCAGTGGTCAACTAGCTATTAGGCAACATCAGACAATTTAATTCCACCCACAGCGAACCCATGGTTCGCTGTTTTTTTGTAGTCGTTCACGTAGGTTGGGTGAAACATGCAGGGCCGATACAATTCGGAATTCGACTTGGCAGTTTGTCGATTTTTAGCTAGTCCCATTTCCTCAAAATCAATTGGCCCAGTTCCGGCCCAACAGTAACAGTGAATGGCTACTCAAAAATCAGCGTTCCAAAACTCTCCGGTTGGTGGAAGTCGGGAGTGGAACGGTCGATCTTGGCCCAAGTCAGCCAGTGGGGGTGTGAAGATTCGTCGGCACATTTCTGAAAGTTGGCTTTCCAGCGGACACCCGGCGCAGGAGTTTGCAAATTCGGAAAATAGGTCTGCAGCATGGCAATCGGCAACCTGCATTCAACTGTCCAAACCGTTGGCTGCTCTATTTCAGGTTCCACGCGATCGGGTAACCCATGAGCGATCTTCATCTTTTGTATGTCGACCTCGGACACCTGCACGGAATCCGTTCGCGGTGTTTTTTGAAAATGGAATAGTACCTTGCCGCTGCAATTCATCTCAAGATTGAAGTATCCTTCCGCAATGTCTGTTCCAGGCGTGAAGAAGAACTCCACGCAACTGTCTTTGTAAACGGCATCCTGATGTTTGTTGGCCACAGCTCGGACGAATTGATCCTGCACGTGAAAGATGAATATCAGCGACTGATCATCGTACACCATCTTCAACCGAGTATTCGGAAAGTGGGCTGGATATTCGCCCATCGCATGGGTAAGCCGAAGGGCTGCTACATCCACCCAAGTCGATTTATCCCATTGCGAGTCGATTGGGGCCGGCTTGTCGACTCGAGAAACGCGATATTCGTATTGCTTCATCGTTGTTATCTCAACTGGCTTGAAAGAAGCAATTTAATTTGGCAAGGAATTTTCGCTGCCTATCGGTGAATAATCGGTAGCCTTCAAGAATTCTGATACAACTCCGTTTTCCACTGTCAGCGAACCGCCAGCTTTTTCTTCGGATGCTTTGCGAGCAGTTAGCCAATCCGGGTCATTTCGAAACGCATCGAACGAAGCTTTGGCTGCGTCGACCGATGCATGAGACAGAATGTAAACCAAGGTATTGTCTGCTCCCTTTTGACCTTCCGCCGGAGCCCAGTAAGCAACATTGGTCATGCCATGCTTTTGGAATAGTTTGCAGGTGTAGTCGCGAAAACGCGAGTGTAAGTGCTGGAGATTGCCTGCAGAAGCGGTGTAGGTGCGAAGTTCAAAAATTCGATTGCCCTGTGTATCAGGTTTGATTTCTGGAGAGTAGTCGGTCGCATTTAAGAATCTGCTTTCCAGCCGCTTGACCAATTTTCCGTCAACCTCGCTCGCCTTATAAGCCGCCTGCCACTCGGGATCGGCCATAAAAGCTTTCCAAGAATTATCACGAGCCTTGCGATCCGGATAGGCTAAGAAGTAAACTAGTTTTTGTTCGGGATTTTCAATAGGCATGAAGTAGCCAATGTTCTGCATCCCATGTTTTTCAAATAGTTTGCAAGTATGATTACGAAACCTTGCGTTAAGCGCATCCAACTTGCCTTCTGCCGCGTAGTAAACTCGCATTTCGAAAACACGGCTATCCGCGTCGGCAGCGAACGCAGAAATTGCAATCATGAACATTAAACCGAAGGCAAGGGCGGATGTCAGACCGGATACGAAGGACATGGAAGGCTCCGATAGGTACGTGCTGAAAACATAAAATCGAATCGAACGAACTGGCCATTCTATTCAAATTACTTAACCATTGCGATAGCTAGTGTTTCCAAGAGAATGCTGGCAGTCATCAGAAAGCCTCCCTTGTTAAAATTCTGCCTGCGGCACCGAAAAAGAAAAGGCTTAGATCATGAGTGAAGAACTGGTTCCCATATTTCACGTCAAAAACGGTTATGACGCTGCAAAGTGGTACGCTCGACTGGGGTTTGTAATGGAGGGCGAGCATCGATTTGCTCCAGAGTTACCGCTCTACCTGTTTCTGCGGCGCGGCACCAATGCTCTGCATCTGTCCGAACACAAGGGTGACGCTCGGCCCAATACTTTGGTGTACTTCTATGTGGACAATGTCGATCAGATTGCCAAAGAGTTTTGCGTGCCAATTGAAGATCAGCCTTGGGCGAGAGAAGTGCAACTGACGGATCCCGACGGCAATCGTTGGCGCATTGGACAACGTCATGGTTCTTGACCAGTAGCTTGTAATCGCCATACCCACAAAGGCAATTCGGAAGAGGTCGAGTAGTCGGGGATTTGGTCGGGAGTACAGTGTTCTTTCATCAGATCGAACCCCCACAATACGGCATGGTCATTTTCAAGCTGGTAGCCAACTGGCGTTCCGCCGGGTGGCATCAGTTGGTCCGGATTCAGCGGTTGTACACCAGCAACATTCAGTGATATTAATTCCCCTAAGCTCGCCGGGAATCGTCCATTTTGCAGTTCATACAATCGCAAACCAATGGCTAGAGCGGCTAATCGATGTCCAAGAACGCTTCGAACATGAGCCTTCGCGGCTGAATCAAGTGACGGAGCCAGTTCACTGGTCAAAGCCGTATCGAACTGAGCTAGCAGACTTCCAGTTCTGAGTTGCTGGAACCACATTTCATTCTGCTTGTGACCCAGCAAAAACTGATCAAGATCATCCTGCGGGATATCGAGTATGCGATCGAACAGTTTCAAGCTGTAGAGGGCGTCTCGCGAACGAAATGGAAGCGGTGATAATTGCTGGCCGGAAAATTCACCCTGAAAAGCCGACAGTACAAAAGCTCGTTCGCCCACCATTGCCATTTTCCCACCGGAACCGATCTGCGCTCCTTTAAGAATTTCTGGTAAGATGATTACCAGATGTTCCTCGTTCAGTAAATCGCGCTGGATGCACATTTTATGTAGATCGATCGCACTATTGTTGATCGCGTCTTTGACCAACTGGGAGATCAAAGATAGATCCTGGTCAATTACTGCAGCACAGCCTCTCATAGCCAAAATGGCTGAACTCAACTGTGCAGAATCACGATCATAGGCGGCCAGTTCGCCACGTAGTCTCAGCAGTCGACTTGCAGTCCGTAGCTGTTGCAGATGATCAAAGAAGTCTTGATTCCCGTAGTCCGAGATAAACCGTGCCGTTTTAGCATCGGGCTTCAATTGCAACAAAGCCAGGCGCATGGCCTGCTCACTAAGATCACTCCAACGATCCAGGAAGCTGCGAGTAGTTTGCTCGCTTGCATATTGAGTGTCCCCGGAAGCACCCGTTGGGTCGCTGTGCTGATTGGTAAGCAGATTCTGCTGTGCGATTTGGTCTGGCCAAGGCTGGCCTGATGCTGGTATGTCTCCTTGAATGTGTGTCCCCAAGACAGCTACCGAATTGGATTCGATCTGAAATTCCTCTGAACTTAAACTTGCGAATACTTGTAGCCAGTCTTGTACGTATTGGTCGCTTGTGTGGCTGTTGATGAACTGCTGCATGCTTTCATTGTCCACAGGCATGCCTGAATTCCGCAGTTCAGCGAGTTTGTTATCAAACTGGTCCTTGGCAGCGCGTTCACGTACGAACAATGAGCTGACCGCCACCAGGATCATGAACAATGGTGCCCCAATGAGAATCGCCAGTGTCAGCTTGCTCTCGATCGAACGGGAATTAGATGGATAAGATTGCACTAGAAACCTCGTGGTGATGAGCATCAACTGGAGAGAATTTGAAACTTCTGCACTTCCTACCGATCATCAATAGTATAAGGCCAGGAGGTCGCAATGGTAAAAGATCATCTGGCGCTCGCCAAACTGTTCGCGCAGCTTTGTAGAGTGGGAACCGCAGGGCCGATGAAAATGAGTACTCTACTTTGAGGATTGTCGATTTTGAATAAACCCGCGCCCCCAAAACACCGTTGCCCAGCGCCGGACCACCATAGGCGTGAATGGTTACAGGAAACGCAGCGAACAAGAAGCTTAAAAATTACTGAAAACTGTTTATCCCAATAGATCGATTTGGCTTGGTGGCTCATCGGGTAGCAACGGGGCAGGGGCCAATGATGGAGTAGCTTCAGGCGACGAAGCGACTGCTGTCGGTTTTTGTGGCCGAGCGCGACGACCTGATAGGCCATCGCCT
>DAIRSD010000339.1:0-5385 GCA_036804625.1 Aureliella sp.
TCGATTTCGTCGGTCACAGTTAATCACTCTCGGTGGAGGTTTTTGTCATCGTAGGATTGTGGCCGGTGCTACGAGCCTGTGCACGACTTAAACTGCCCCAGCGCCAGCCACTGATTTCAGGCATGTCGTCGCCGTGCTGACGAATGTACTGTCGATGTTCAATCAGTTTTTCATCGATCGCATGTTTGAAGTGGTCGGCTCTGGCTCCCAATTGCGGTAGTCGGTCGATGACATCTTCGCACAGGTGAAAACGATCTAAATCATTCAGTACCACCATGTCGAAAGGTGTTGTCGTTGTGCCTTCTTCCTTATAGCCGCGAACATGCAGATTGCGATGATTGGTGCGGCGATAGGTAAGGCGATGAATCAACCAGGGATAGCCATGAAAAGCAAAAATGATAGGTTTGTCTTTAGTGAAAATCGCATCAAAATCGCGATCGGAAAGACCGTGAGGATGTTCGTTAGGTGGTTGGAGCCGCATCAAATTGACTACGTTGACTACGCGAATTTTCAACTCCGGTAGGTGTTTGCGCAGCAAATCGACTGCGGCCAATGTCTCGAGTGTCGGCACATCACCGCAACAGGCCATCACGACGTCTGGTTCGACGCCCGCATCATTGCTCGCCCATTCCCAGATGCCCAGCCCCATTGTGCAGTGTTTGACTGCCTGGTCCATGGTTAACCACTGTGGAGCTGATTGTTTGCCGGCCACAATGACATTGATATAGTTGCGACTCCGAAGACAATGGTCCGTCACCGACAACAGGCAATTGGCGTCTGGCGGTAGATAGACCCGAATGACCTCGGCCTTTTTGTTGACTACATGGTCGATAAAGCCAGGGTCCTGGTGACTGAAGCCGTTATGGTCCTGGCGCCAGACGTGCGAGCTAAGTAGATAGTTGAACGATGCTATGGGACGACGCCAGGGAATATGATTACAGACCTTTAGCCACTTGGCATGTTGGTTCAACATGGAATCCACGATATGAATAAACGCTTCGTAGCAGGAGAAAAATCCGTGGCGTCCCGTCAGTAGGTATCCTTCGAGCCAACCTTGGCATTGATGCTCGCTCAATACCTCCATGATTCTACCCTCGGGCGATAGTCGATCATCCTCTGGATAAATTTCGCCCATGAAGCAGCGGTCGGTTACCTGCAAAATATCTTGCCAGCGGTTACTGTTGTTCTCGTCTGGGCTAAAGATGCGGAAGTTGCTGGTCGCTAAATTTTGCTTCATCACGTCGCGAAGGAATTTACCCATGACTCGTGTGGACTCAGCGAATGTCTCTCCTGGTTGCTGAACTTGAACCGCGTAGCTTCTAAAGTCAGGCATCTTCAGATCTTTTAGCAGCAGACCTCCATTGGCGTGAGGATTGGCGCTCATGCGTCGATGCCCCTGCGGTGCTAGCTGCCGTAGCTCCTCGCTCAGGCTTCCATCCGCATTGAACAGCTCATCAGGCCGGTAGCTTTTCATCCAAGACTCAAGAACTTGAATGTGCTCCGGTTGGTCCATATCGCTCATGGGGACTTGGTGACTTCGCCAATAGTCCTCACACTTTTTACCGTCGATTTCAGCAGGGCAGGTCCAGCCTTTGGGAGTGCGAAACACGATCATGGGCCACAGCGGCCGCTGGTAACCACCAGTGGCTTGACCGCCATTTGTGTCACTTCGCCACTGCTGCCAGATTTGCTGTATCATCCCGACAGCATTATCCAAAGCGTCGGCCAATTGTTGATGGACATCCTCCGGCTGGCTGCCAGAGACGAACAGCGGCTGCCAGCCCATGCCCTCGAAAAATTTTTGAAGTTCATCCTGCGGAATACGAGCCAAGAAACATGGATTCGCAATTTTGTAACCGTTCAAATGCAGGATGGGCAATACGCATCCATCACGACGCGGGTTTAAGAACTTATTGCTATGCCAGCTTGTTGCCAACGGGCCGGTCTCGGCTTCTCCATCTCCAACGATGCAGGCCACGACTAGATCAGGATTGTCAAAGGCGGCACCAAAGGCGTGGCTCAGGGCATATCCCAGCTCGCCGCCTTCGTGAATACTGCCTGGCGTCTCAGGTGCCACATGGCTGGGGATTCCTCCAGGAAAGCTAAACTGCTTAAACAGTTGCTGCATTCCCTCGATATCCTCAGAGATGTGCGAGTAAACTTCGCTGTAAGTGCCTTCGAGGTAAGCGTGAGCCACCAAAGAAGGACCGCCATGCCCAGGGCCTATCACGTAGATCATGTTCAAGTCTTCGCGCCGAATGACTCGATTCAAATGCGTGTAGAGCATATTCAGCCCCGGCGAGGTTCCCCAGTGTCCCAGCAATCGCGGCTTGATATGTTGCCGCAGCAAGGGCTGCTTGAGCAACGGATTGTCCAGTAGGTAGATTTGCCCCACCGAAAGATAGTTGGAGGCTCGCCAATAAGCATCCAACAAACGTAGTTCCTCCTGTGATAATGGCTGGTGCGGTCTGACGACAGACGCTTCGATGCTTTTCTCCTGACTTGGGGCCATGGTATTCTTACTGCCGACCGAAAGGTCAGTCTGGAATTGGTCCGAACTCTTCTGCGCTTGTTTTCTAGTCATGAGTCGCTCCTTCTTTTTTAAGATTGCTGAGCTTCATTCTACCGATGCAAGTCAACTAGTGACAACCGTAACTCGGTCGAGGATGTGAAGCTAGCGTTAAGAAGGGCTGTTGTTCGCTGCAACCCTTCGATCGATGCAGCAATTACCTGGAAAACCATTGAACAGCATAGAAGCAGCGTTGGAGAAAACTGAGTCTAAAGTGATTCGACTAAGTTTCGAAGTGGAGCTGGGCATTTGGACCAGGTTTCATTGTAGGTGTTCTCTTGCGGGGCAGGGACGGCCAGGCTGGAGTCCATGAAGATGGGCAACGAGTGTAAGGGGCACCGTAAAAGAGAAGCTACCAGTGCGGACCAACCGGTTTGGCGGCTGGCTCCACAGCCGCGACCTGTATCGCCATGATAGTATTCATAGAACAAGATCAAGTCTCGCCACAGCGGATCATCAGCATAGCGAGCATCCTGGCCGTGACAGGGCCGGCGTCCGGATTCATCAGGCGTAAACAATCGAATCAGTCTAGTTGATATTTCATCGGCGGCTTCGCCCAATGAAACCCACTTGCCGGATTGCGAAGGACACTCCACTTGAAAGTCATCTCCATAGTATTCTCCGTAAGTTCGAAGAGCTTCAATCAGTAAAAAGTTCATCGGGAACCAGACTGGTCCTCGCCAATTGGAGTTACCGCCGAACATACCACTGTCGGCTTCTCCAGGAACATAAGCTACTGTATGCTCATGGTGATTCACTCGGAAGCGATAAGGTTGTTGGGCATGATAACGCGACAATGATCGCACACCAAACGGAGATAGGAACTCGCTTTCATCGAATACACAGTCCAGTATGCGTTGAAGCTGCTCACGCGAGGGAAGCGACAGCAAGTAGCTGCTTCTGTCTAGTGGAGCATCCGGACCAGGTAGATCCAGATGTCCCAAAACATCGGGGCGATGACGTACAAACCACTCCAATCGACGGCGAAACGCCGGTAATCGCTCCAACACTTCTCGCGATATTAACTCCACAGCGAACAGCGGAATCAGACCAACCATCGATCGAACCTTGAGCGGTATCAACTGACCGTCCAAGTGCAGGTGATCGTAGTAGAATCCATCTTGGGGTTCCCACAATCCGGTACCATCGAGTGTGTTGATGGCATGGGTAATAGAGATGTAGTGTTCAAGAAATTTGCTGGCCATATCCTGGTAGGCTAAATCGTCTTGGGCCAGTTCCAAAGCAATTGCCAACATATCAGAACAATAGAAGGCCATCCAGGCTGAGACATCGGCTTGTTCAAAGTGACCTCATGTTGGCAGAGCATGCGAGCGGTCAAATACGCCGATGTTATCCAACCCTAGAAAGCCACCAGAAAACAGGTGGCGTCCTGTCACGTCTTTTCGATTGACCCACCAAGTAAAGTTTAGCGAGAGTTTGTGGAAGGCTCGCTTCAAGAACCGTTTGTCTTTGCGACCATCACGCTCATACACCCGTCGACAAGCCCAGGCGTGGACCGGTGGATTGACATCCGCGAAATTGAACTCGTAGGCAGGCAATTGGCCGTTGGGATGCTGATACCAGTCGCGTAGAAAACGCAGAAGCTGACTCTTGGCAAACGGCGGATCAATATCGCCGTAAGGTATCATGTGAAATGCAGTATCCCAGACGGCGAACCATGGAAACTCCCACTTATCTGGCATCGATAGAATATCGCGGGCATAAAGGTGATGCCAATCCTGGTTGGGATGCGTGCGGTGAGCCGGTGGAGCAGGTTGAGCAGGATCACCGGCGACCCAATCTTTGACATGGTAGTAGAAGAACTGCTGAGTCCAGATAAGCCCCGCGCAGGCTTGTCGAAACACAGGTCGTTCAGTTGCCGAAAGATTGGGTGCTGCGGAATTATAGAAAAGATCGGCTTCGTGTATCCTCTCTGAAAAGACTCGATCGAATGGATCATCATACGCTGGTTCCGAGGTCGACTCAGTCGCTTGCAATCTCAGCCGAATCGAGACAGGCTGGCCTGGGGGTAGATCCAGCCGAAACACGGCGGCGGCTTTGGTTCCTCGCCGGTCAGGATTCACCGCATCCGTTTCGCCATGAATCAACCAACGGTGGAACGCATCTTTCACATACGGCGACTTGTTTTCTGTACCGAACAGTGTCTGAAAATTGGTTTCATTCTCTGTGAAAACCCATTCAGTCTGCGGCAGCCCGAGCGAAGTTTGCGGGGCGTGAGAACTCTCTGGCCCCAGGGCATCCAGACGATAACGACCCAGTGTGGCATGCTCAGCCACTACTGAGTTACCCTCTTGATACAGTAGCGGCTTGGGCCAGTCGGCCTCATAGCCTCCTCCCCAACTCCAGGTATTGCGGAACCAAATTGTCGGCAGCAAAAAGAGTCTCGTCGGTTGAGTCGAATGGTTGGTCACTGTCAGGCGGATCAGCAAGTCTGTAGGGCTGGCCTTCGCATATTCGGCGACCACGTCCGAATGTCCCCGATCAAATATACCAGTATCCAGGATTTCGAATTCGGGATCCGAGAATCCTCGCTCGGCATTACGAGTCAACAACTCTGAGTAAGGGAATGCAGCCAGTGGATACTTGTAAAGTCCTTTCAAGTAACTACCAGTCGGCGTGGCATCGAGATAGTAGTACAGCTCCTTGACATCCTCACCGTGATTGCCCTCCGGATTAGCCAACCCGAAAAGACGCTCCTTGAGAATCGGATCGAAGCCATTCCACAAGGTCAGACCAAAGCTGAGTCGACACTCACGATCTGCAATGCCCAATAGACCGTCCTCACCCCAACGGTA
>DAIRSD010000340.1:0-5376 GCA_036804625.1 Aureliella sp.
AGATTGCTCGTTGCGCTTCTGGTCGAGCAGTTGCTGTAAATCGGCCCGTTTGACTCGCGTGTTTTCCAATTGGAAGTCGTTCTCGATCATCTTGTCACCTCGATCATTCCTTTGGGTTCACAGTTCCGATCCGTCGCGAAGAATACTCCCGTGAAGTGGTGGAATCCATCTGCCTCGACAATCTCCTTTCTAACGAACGGCAAACCGGCCAGCAATTCATCGTAGGCCGCTACATCGACTGGAAAGGACCCGTCGATCAGTAGCACGCAGTCGATGTAGTTTGGTTCCGAAATTTCCGTGACAAAGCTGCCGTTGATCACCATGCGCAGCACGCCCGCTCGCCAGGCAAGCTCAGCCATCCATTGCAGAGAATCCATTTGAACGCTTCACAATTCAAAGGAAATGGCGGAGATGAAAAGCCGAGGTTTCATGTTACCTTACGCCGGATGAGTTCTGGTTTCGGGCGTCCAATCGATTGGAATTACTGAAAACGGTAAAGAGGCCTTGGCTATCCGTTCAACAAGTTGCCAGCGCGCGATCGATGCGGGCTAGACAGCTATTTTGGCCAAGTATGGCTAGTGTGTCAAACATGCCAAAACCCGCTGTCTTGCCGGTCGTCGCTAGTCGAAGCGCTGGGATGATTTGTTTAAATTTGATGCCCTGGGATTCCATAAGTTCTTTCAAACAACTTTCCAGGCTGGGGGGATCAAAGGGCTGGACTTGAGCTAGTCGCTCGCGAAACTTGGCTAGGTGCTGTCGAGCAGCCGAATCGGATCGAAGGTGCTTGTTAAATTCAGGCGTGTCGAAGTTTAATTGGTCATCAGTCAGAAAGAACTCGTCATGGTCCAGGATGTCTCCAGCAACCTTGATTCGATCTCCAGCGGCAATAATGATCTGTTTGACGAGAGATCGTTGGGCCTCAGTCGAGGGTGATTGAACTAACCCCGCAGAAACGAGGAAAGGCTGACACAAATCGATTTTCTTTTCAACGGACAGATCGTTCATCCAGCGAGTTTGGAATGCGACCAACTTCTGAGGATCAAAGCTGGCCGGGGCTTTGTTGACTCGTTCCAGGTTAAACAGTTCGATCATTTGCTGCCGAGTAAAATGCTCGCGGCTATCATCTAGTGACCAGCCTAGCAGCAGCAGATAGTTCAGTACTGCATCGGGCAAAAAACCGATGGACTGGTAAAAATCTACGATGACTGGATTGAATGTCTCCAGCGAAGTTGCCAGTCCGGTACGCCCTGCAATGCGCTGGCCCAACTCATAAAGAGCCGCAAAATCTTTATTTTTTAAGTAGGCTGCCAGCTTTCTTTTACTCAGCTTGGCCGTGCCACCCGGCTCGGCTACAAATGGCAAGTGCGCGTATTCGGGCAGCGGATAGCCGAGAGATTGAGCGATAAAAATTTGGCGGGGCGTGTTGCTCAGATGCTCGACGGCTCGCACGACATGCGTGATGCGCATTTGGTAATCATCCACGACACTGGCTAGGTGATACAGGCAGCTTCCATCGGCTCGCTGAATGACGTGATCTTGTTCTGCTGCCCACTCAAATTCGACTCGTCCACGCACTCGATCGTCAAACGCGCACACACCTTCTCGTGGCATCTTTAGCCGAACTACGCCGCTGCGCCCCTGAGCCTCGAAGGCAGATGCCTGCGCTTGGGAAGTGGCCATCCATTGCCGATCGTACACAAAAGCGCGCCCGGCCTGCTGCGCTGCCTCACGCTGTGCGGTCAGTTCCTCTGGAAGTGCGTAATCGCGGTAGGCATGTCCACTTTCGATCAGTTGCTGTGCGGCAGCCTGATATCGGTCGTTACGCTGCGATTGGAAATAGGGACCGTGGGGGCCGACCGAGCTGCTGCCATCCGGCGTCGGGCCTTCGTCCCAATCGATGCCCAGCCAGCGAAAGCCATCCAAAATGGGCCTGAGCGCCTGGGCGACGTTCCGCTGAGAATCGGTATCGTCGATCCGCAGCAGGAATTGACCACCCGATTGTCGGGCCAATAGCCAGTTGAACAGAGCTGTCCGCACTCCTCCGATATGCAGATAGCCGGTGGGACTGGGGGCAAAGCGGGTTCGTACGGTCATCGTTGCTTGATTTCCTTGATGTTTGACGGCAGAAGACGCCAGTAGCAGCCCTTCTCGGGCCAGGTAATCGCATTAGCATAGGTGATGTACCGGCCAGTTGTTACCCCATTTTGAGAAGTCGATAGCTAGACGTTGAAATCGATCCGGGTTTGAAATTGAGTCGTTATACCGCAGTCGTTAGCTCTGCCTGTTCTTTCGCGAAAAGAGCTATCTCCGTAAAATAGCGGACCCAATAGGGTGATCGTGTGTCGTATCAGTACCGCAGCCCTAATTCTGATCTTTTTTGACTCAAACTTCCATACAACAGCCGATTCCCAGGAAAGCGATTATGTCCACCCAGGTTTCACAGGAACGAATTTATAACTTTTCAGCTGGTCCAGCGGTAATGCCGGTGCCTGTTTTGGAAAGAATTCGGGATGAAATTCTCTGTTTGCCGGGAGCTGGAGCGTCGGTGATGGAGATTTCCCATCGCGGCAAGGAGTTTATCGCTGTCCACGAACAAGCCAAGGCTCGTCTGGCCCGCCTGCTAGGCGTTACCGACCAGCACGAAATACTGTTTCTGCAAGGAGGTGCTCGGTTACAATTTTCAATGATTCCTATGAATCTTCTGCGAGGTCAGGTTGGGCCGGCTCAGTATGTGCTTACAGGCAGTTGGGGCAACAGCGCAATCGACGAGGCTCGGCGGGAAGGTGCCACTGAGGTGATCTATGATGCCAAGGAGACCAACTACGATCGCCTGCCGACCGCACAGGAACTGAAAATCAACCCCAAGGCGGCATACCTGCATATCACCAGCAACGAGACGATCCAAGGGGTGCAGTTCCCCAAAGACCTAGACACCGGCAGCGTTCCTCTGGTCTGCGATTCGTCCAGCGACTTTATGTACCGGCCCTACGACATTAGTCGATACGGCATTATGTATGCCTGCGCCCAAAAGAATGCAGGTCCAGCCGGTGTCACTGTTGTGGTCATCAAGAAGGAACTGCTCGAACGATCTAGCAAGGACCTGCCTGGATACTTGAACTATCAGACGCAGGCTAAAAACGATTCGATGTGGAACACGCCGCCAACCTTTGCAATTTACGTATTGGGACTGGTTGCCGAGTGGTTAGAGGAGACGATTGGCGGGCTTGATAAAATTCATGAAATCAATATCGCCAAGGCTGGCATCTTGTACGTTGTTCTGGATCGCAACTCGCATTTTTATCTGGGGCATGCCAAACGTGAGGACAGATCTCTGATGAACGTCACTTTCCGTTTTGCCAAGACCGAAGTTGAAAAGGACTTTCTGAAACAGGCCAAACAGCAGGGCATGGATGGACTGGCCGGTCACCGAAGCGTTGGAGGCATTCGAGCCAGCATCTACAATGCGATGCCGCTGGATGGCGCTCGGGCGCTGGCGGAATTCATGGCCGATTTTGCTCAACAAAACTCTTAGGGCATTTGGCTACAAAGACGGTATCGTTCCGGTCAGTTTGGTTTCAAGATTACCAACATACAACTACTATCTACTATCGAATACGAAAGCTAAGACATTCATGGGTAAGTTCCGCATCGGCGTATTGGACTCTATCGCTCCCGAAGGTATCGCATTGTTGGAGTCCGAACCGGATTGTGAATTTGAAGTACGTACCGGACTGAAGGGCGACCAACTGCGATCAGCGCTCAACGAGTTCGATGGCGTGATCATTCGCTCGGGAGTGAAGATTACCGCAGACTCGCTGGAGGGCAATCAGCGACTGCGAGCGATTGTGCGTGCAGGTGTAGGAACCGACAACATCGACAAAGATGCGGCGACGCGCCAAGGCATCATCGTGATGAACACGCCCGCTGGTAATACGTTGTCGACGGCCGAGCACGCATTTGCGCTGATGATGGCGCTGTCTCGCAGTATTCCGCAGGCACACGAAAAGCTTTGTAAAGGTACTTGGGATCGCAAGAGCTTCATGGGTGCCCAGCTTGCTGATAAGACCTTGGGAGTGATCGGGTTCGGTAGGATTGGTCGCGAGGTGGCGCTACGGGCTTTGGCATTTGACATGCGGGTCATTGCTTACGATCCTTTCTTAACCGATGAATCGGCTGCAAAACTGGGGATTCAGCGCGTGGCCACGGTAGCTGAGATGTTGCCGATGTGCGACTACATTACGGTGCATACACCACTGACACCCGAGACGAAGTACTTGATCAACAGTAAGAATCTTTCGCAACTGAAGCCAGGAGTGCGGTTAATCAACTGCGCGCGAGGTGGCATCTATGACGAGGGTGCGCTGGCTGAGGGGCTAAGCAGTGGTCAAATCGGTGGCGTGGCTTTAGATGTTTTTGAAGAGGAGCCATGCACCAGCAGCCCGCTTTTTGGATTGCCCAATGTGGTCTGTACGCCTCACCTGGGTGCCAGCACTGAAGAAGCGCAAACGCAAGTGGCCGTAGAAGGTATTCACCTGCTATTCAATTTCTTCAAGACAGGTGAGATACGCCATTCGGTCAACGTGTCAGCCTTGGACCCCAAGACTCTGGACGCACTGCGAAGCCATTTGAACGTGGCCTATCGATTGGGCCTGCTGCTTAGTCAGTGGCACGGAGATAATGTGACTGGGTGCCAATTGACTTACCGTGGCGATGTGGCGGATCGAGACACTAAATTGTTGACAAACGCCTTCTGCGTCGGATTGCTGGAGCGAGCATTGGAGAACGTCAACATCATCAACGCAGAAATGCTGTTGCGAGAGCGCGGTATTGAGTTGTCTGAACAGCGAAGCCGCGATACCGCTGCCTTCAGTTCATCGATCCATGTGACGGTCAGTGGTGGTCAGCGCGAGGTCAGTGCTGCAGGTACCGTGTTTGGCCACGATATGCCTCGACTGATCATGTTGGGTGACTATCGATTGGAAGCTTATATGGACGGCGTTGTATTGATATTTACTCACCGAGATGTTCCGGGAATTATCGGCAGAGTTGGAACTGTTTTTGGCGAACATTCAGTCAATATTGCTCAGATGTCCGTTGGTCGTGCAAGCAGTCAGGCTGGTGGTCATGCCATTGGCGTTCTGAATTTGGACAGTCAACCTTCCAATGCAGCGATCGAGCAGATTCTGAAAGTTGATGGAATCGAGACCGTACAGTGCTTAACGTTGCCAGCGTCGGGTTCGCTTCCGGTCTGGTTGCAGTAGTTTTTGGAGGCTTTGAAAATGGCATCTCATCTTCCTAGTGCTATACCCCGGTTTTAATTGAGGAACGCGAATCAATCATTAGCCCGAGCGAACCTGGCGACGAAAACGACATGGC
>DAIRSD010000341.1:0-5367 GCA_036804625.1 Aureliella sp.
GCCATTTCACCAGCCCTATTCGCCGATATCCCGATTTGCAGGTTCATCGAACGGTCGAGCGGTTGATTCAGAAGCGGAAACCCTACGGAGATCCGCTGCCTGTCTTGATTACGCTGGGGCATCATTGTTCGGACAAAGAACAATGCGCGGAGTGGGCTGCGCGCGAAGTGACCACGATCAAGCTACTACATTTCTTGAACAAGAAGATCGGCCAAACGATGCCTGGAGTCATTACAGGTGTTGTACCCGATGGATTCTACGTGCGCGGTACGCAGTTGCCAGCGGAAGGCTTCGTTACTTTGGCATCGCTGCCCAACGATCGCTACCGCTTCGAAAAACATGGGCACGTCATCGAAGGATTTCGTAGTGGTAACCGTTACCGCATGGGGGATCTTTTGACGGTCAAGATAGAAGAAGTCGACCTGCCGCGTCGCGCACTTCTCTTGTCGGTGGTCTCACATCTCAATGCGAAGCAGAGCGGCAGCAATAGGCGAAAAGGGAAATCAACTGATTCCCCAAAACGCAAGGGCAAGCGCCGTTAGACTTTCCGTATCATGCTCGGACAACTCGATCGCCGATCGAGTGCCAGTTATTACTGTCCAATAGTGGGTGGGTTATCCAGGAAAAAGTCTCGTGGTCCCCGAGTCGTATAGTAAGGATAGGCGACTTGCGCCATCGGTCCACCGCTAGCCTCTCCCGCGCCGGCTGGTTGCGCATTGGCGTACTGGTCATTACGGCCTAATCCACCCTGAGCCAACATGCCGCCAGATCGATGGGCTGCACCGCCGCCCGCATGAGCCCCACACCCTCCCGGTGCGCAGTCTAAACAGCGCTGATAATCGGTACCACCGCGCTGCCAACCCATGGGACAGGGGCGGCAACCCAGGTCGCCACAGCAATTGTTACATCTGCGGCTGTTCATCCATTGACACCCTGAACTGGTTGCCAGGGCTGATGCCAAACAAACCAACATCATTATGCGATTCATCTGCGTGATCCTTCTACGCTGGGCCGATTGGCTTGAGTTAAGCCGATTGATCGGAACTGACTGTGGTTTCACCCCCGCGCTCTACGCAGGTTGTGGGTCCTAGGTTATGGCATCTGCTGGCAACCGATTCTTGCCTTTGGCAGCGTTCTCGCATACTTGTCTGCTTGGCCAATACCATCCTTACAAGTAGCAATCGGTAAATCCGGTACGACTCCTTCACCCGGAACAATCGCGCAGGGAAAAAACGTGCAGCTTAACTATCTTGCCACGGGAGATGCTTTAGAGCTAGCAATGACCGGCATAAAAATTGAAGGCATCCAGCGAACTTGAAGTAGGATCTTGAACTACTAATTTAGGCTGGAACGCTGCTAGCCCTCGCTAAATACTTGACTTACTCGTACTGCAGGGCTGATTGCAGCTTTAGTCTGGCTGCGCGTTCCGCAGGAATCCAGGATGCGAACAAAACCAATACCAGGCCAATCAATCCGACCCCCAGAAACAGCACAGGCCGAAACACAAACTGAATCGTCGTTCCTCGAAAGGCAGCAACTGGCATCTCCATCACGTACTGAACCAGCACGCCAATGACGATACCTGGCACGATACCCAGCAAGCCAAGTATCAACGCCTGTGTGCAAATCATCACCCGAACTTGCCAGCGAGTCATGGCGACCACTCGCAACATTCCTATCTCCCGAGTTTGCTCTAAGATATTCATGGTCAATGTATTAATCAGCCCCATTGCCGCGATGGCGCAGCCCAACGCCAACAAAGTCCACAAGCTACCGACCACGCTATTGATCATGCCATCGATCTGTTGTATCAACTGCGCATAGGACTGAAGAATCAATCCCTGTTGCTGACAGACGGCCTGCAATTGCGATTCAACAGAAGCAAGTTGGTCAGAAGCTGCATTAACAATCACCGCATCCATTCCATCGATTCCAAGCGATTGCCTGGCATGTTGGCGATCCATGTAAATCGTCAGACCACCGGCCAAATAGTCGTTCGTGATGGCCGCCACCTTCAACTGGGTTTTACCGGCATCCCCTTGCAGTTCCAGAGTGTCCCCGATGCCAAGCCCCCGGCGTAGCGCCAGGACCGATCCCAATACAACTTGACCACTGGATAGCCCTTCTAATGCCTGCTGACGGGTTCCCGACGAGAGATCAAACGATACGTGCTGGCGACCGATATACTCGTTTGCAACCAGCAACAAGGTATCGTCCTGAGACTGAACATGCGCAAACCGCATCGGACTGACCGATTGTACTCCTTGGATTTCATTCAACTGCTTTAACACGTCCTCAGGCAGATCGGCTGCCGTCCCAGAGGAGAAATCCGGTAGGCTGGCGCGTACAAAGAAGTCGCCGATGATTGTTTGGGAATACCACTGCTGGATATTTCGCACGTTGTCCAGCACATTGCCAGCCATACCAATACTGGTTGCCATCGCCACAAACAGCACGCCAACCGTCATGCTGGTTCGTCCTACGTGACGCAGCAATTGTTTCTGAGCCAATTTGGCGGGCACTCCTATCCACGGCTCCAAAATCTTGGTCAATATCTGACACGCTGGCTCCAATAATCTGGGAATCATCAAGACGCAGCCCAGCAGAATCAGCACAATACCAGCCACATCCATCCCCAGAAATATTCCAGACGTAGCGGTCCAGATCGAAACTAAACCAACGGGGACAGTCAGCAAGGCCAGCGGTGTTCGAATACTTTGTGACTTGCGGTTTTCCGTGGTAACCACCATGCGAATAGCCTCCATGGGATGCACGCGAGCCGCACTTCGAGCCGGTATGGCTGCGCCAAACAACGAAACACCCACTCCCACAACGATGGCTACTAAGAACGGCCACACCTGCAGGTCGCGACCTGGCAATTCTACTTGCAGAATCAGTTCGGTAATTCGATTCAACCAGCCTGCCCCATACGCTCCGGCTAGACAGCCAATCATCGAACCCAGCAAGCTCATCCAAACCGATTCGCGAAGTATCATCCACTGAATTTGTCTGGGCGTCGCCCCCAATGCTCGCAAGATGCCAAACTGCTTCCGCCGTTCGCCAACAGACATTTGAAACGTGTTATAGATGATGAAGATGGCAATGATGATCGCAAAGGCGACCGCCATCAGCAATCCATTGCGCGGCGCGAACATCATCTCCTGTGACATCTTATTTTCAGTTCGCACCGTACGTATCGTGGCTCCGTCAGGAACAAACTCGGTTAGCCTTGATTCCAGTTCCTCTGGTTTGATGCCGGCCCCAGCGATCATCTGAATTTGATCGATCTTTCCACTGGCCTGAAAAACGTTTTGTGCCGCCGGTAAAGCCAAGTAGACCGTACCACTTAACGTTAATGCAGACCCTCCCGTCGGTTGCACTAACCCGGTCACCGTAAAAGGCAGCATCCCTTTCTTGGCAAGCAACTTAACCTGATCGCCTAAGGCTATCCCAAGTGATTCCGCAAAACTTTTGTCCAAGAGAATGTGCTTCAGGCTGCCGGGCATCTCGCCTGCCACCAGTTCGTACTCGCGAACCGTTCGATCGATCAGTGGATTGATGCCAAGCACTTGGGCTCGCGCGCGGCGATCATCCTGAGTGAACAAGACGCCAAATCGGTTCAGACTGGGCACCGCCGCTTGCACACCAGGCAACTCCTGAATCTGCTTGAAGACTTCGTAGGGAAAGCCCGATCCGTCAGCTACGATCTCCACATCTGCTTTGCCCGAAATGGTGCGCAGCATCTCCCGTTGGGCTCGACGTGTGGTCGAAGTGGTCATCAGACCGGCCACTACCGCCCCCACGCCAATACTGATGCTCAGTAAAGTCAGCGTAGCACGCAGCGGTCGCATGCTGATTTCTCGCCAACTGAAACGATGCAGTCCCATCTAGGCTTTCCCTAACAACAAAGCGGAGGGACGCCCAAGAATTTCCTGAGGTCTGCCGTCTTTTTCGACTTCTCCATCGCGAATGCAAATCAATCGACTGGCGATCGATGCAATGGCAGCATCATGCGTCACCATGACAATCGTCTGACCAAGATCGTCTACCAAAGATCGCATCAATCGCGAGATGCGTTCTGATTGCCGAGAATCCAAATTGCCGGTGGGTTCGTCCATCAACAGCAATGCCGGGCGAATCGCCAGTGCGCGAGCGATGGCCACTCGCTGCTGTTCACCACCAGACATGGCCGAAGGTCGATGGTTTAGGCGATGCGTCATCTCGACCTGTTCCAGCGTGTGCTGAGCACGCTGGAAAGCGTTGGCCGACGAGATGCCGTCCAGTTGAAGTGGCAGCGCCACGTTTTCCAGGGCATTTAGGTTAGGCAACAGGTTGAATGACTGGAAGACAAAACCGATACGTCTTCGCCGTAAAACAGTGCGTTGGTCTTCAGTCAGCTCCGTAAGTTCGACCTGCTCCAAAAGGACTCGGCCGCTAGTAGGTGGCTCAATGCCGCCCAAGATGGTCAGCAGGGTACTCTTGCCGGAACCTGACGGCCCCATGATGGCTACTAGTTCTCCGGCTTGCACCTGCATAGATACGCTGCGAAGCACCTGAACCTGGGCTTCATCAGCTCCATACATTTTGGTGACTTGTTGAGCTTCCAGAATTGTCATGTTGTTATCGTTGTTACAGTGTTTTGCCGCGATGGGCTATCTGCTATCTCTATTATCAAGCGGAACTGGGCTAGCGTCCGTTACACCAACTTCATCACTTTTTTGAAATAACTGGAACCGGTTGCTAATATATTCCGGCTATGAAGTTACTTCGATTGGTATCCGTCCAAAACAAGAACCGACTGCTAGCAACCTGCGGCTCTGGTTGCTCGTGCAGCCGCAAATCTTGATTCTGTTTCTGTGGATAGCTGGCCAATGCAGAGAAGACTTGGAAAGCCAGCTCTAAATCTCGTTTCCTTTCCAGCGAGTGAAAGCTTCCAGCGCGTAGAATTCGGGCAGGCCAATCTGATTGTATTTTTCCGCAGTTCCCTTGTTGCGATCTTCGGCTCGTTGCCAAAACTCACGCGGATCGGAGCCGGGGAACAGGGCCTCGTCTTTTTGGCTTTCGTGCATGAATATAGCCTCACGCTTCAGATCGATGTCACTTGGACTCAGTGGCACGGCGATCTCGATTTCGTGCAAAGCGTACTCCTGCCATGCTCCCCGATACAGCAACACATCGGGAATTTTCAGTCCGTCGCTTCGCATCTGAGCCAAAGCGCATAGGATGGCCTCAGCACAGACTCGGTGCGTACCATGCGGGTCGGCCAAATCTCCTGCCACATAGATTTGATCTGGTTGCAATCGGTCCAGCAGGTTGCGAATGATGGCGATGTCATCGGTGCCCATGGGCCGCTTAGCGATCGTGCCC
>DAIRSD010000342.1:0-5366 GCA_036804625.1 Aureliella sp.
GAAAAGCCCAACACGGCACCTCCATCCTGAACTTGATTGCCCCAAGGGACGCTCGCTGGGTTAGACCAACCCCAAAAATAGTTATCCAGGGTTCGCAGGGGCGATGATCGAGGCCCAAACCTCCAGTGGTAGATGGCTTGGCCCGGCGATGTGTCGCCCTTAACGATTCTTCGCCCACCAATCCAGTCCCGAATTTCGCGTGACTGATCCGGGGTTGCAAAATCGTAATAGATGGCTTCATTATTCAAAAATGTCCAGCCGAAGTCGTGCATTTGATTGTCTAGATCAACCGTACCAAAACGTCCAGTGGCCGAGTTCCAAAAGCGCTTGGTACCGTAATCCTTGACCTGCTGAGCATGCTCTCGTAACTCTTCAGGTCGAAACGCATCAGATCCCGTGGAAACATTCCACTGGGGATGTTCTGAGATCAATTGTTCCAGCTCTGCCAAGTCAAGCAGTGCCGAATAGTAGTAGATAGTCGCCAGCGAATCTTCTCCCCCAAACGGCAATAGATCCCAATAGTTGCTGCCAACGCCTTCGCCGACCAGAAGTCTCTTTTTGCCATCTGCCGAGAAGCGGATACCGCTTCGCCCCTCGTGACCAATCCAACTGTTGTAGATGCAGCGTCGCGTGTGAGTATCAAATTCTCGCATAGTGAACCGCATGGCCGAGCGCACTCGCGCAATTTGACTTCGCAAGAAGTTTAGATCTCGCGACCAGGATAGATAATCTCTCACACCACTGATGAAATTCAGATTATTCACGCTGTGCCTCGTGTCGCAGGCCGTGTGGACCGACTTAACGACCACATGAGCCGGCGCGGCGTTGCCAAAATTGATGCGTAGCCCAGTAATGGTGCCCTCCCAGCCTTTGACGCGGTAAACTGGGATCATTGTGCGAGTCTCGTTCGTTTGCAAAGCATCTGTGGCGGGCGGCGAGAAATAACAGCGACGCTCTGCACTGAATTCCGGCTGTTCCTTCGTGGTCCATTCCACAAAACATTGCGATTGGCTTAGGCCAACTGCCCACCAATTGACTCGCAGCCAAGGTGACACTCGTGCAGCAACTGAAAACGACGGACTCTGGATCGTGGCCTGCGATCCGATCAGCTCCAACTGCCATCCCTGATCATTGACCTCGCCTGATTTACTGCGCTGGAGGTTCCATGAATCAGGCCTAGACAAAGGCGCGTCGTAACCTGGTATCCCGGTGCCACGGAAATGCCAGCCAATACCTCCGGCTTGAGTCCACAAGGGAAACGGCCAGCCTTCGGCGTGCCCCAATCCATCGTGCTGCTGAGTATGAATGTATCCTTCGTCATTCATCATGCGACTAGACAGAGCGTCAGACCACCGCTTTCGCATAGCATCGACTTCATCGTCCGAGCCTCGCGCAGGCCAAAGCGTGGCCATCGGCATCCACTCGTCCCACAAGGGGATCAGCGGTCCACTAGACTGGTAGTGCAACCAATAGAGCTGACGCAGTTGAGCCATTTCCAGCTCATGACCGGGGACAGTGAACCTTGGGAAGTCCTCTGGCACCATAATCGCCTGAGCGTTGAGCCGTCGCCCAAGAAGGCAACCGATCATGATAAGAAGAAGTAGTAGTAGTTCTTTTCTGATGATCAAAATAGGACTCCTGAAATTTATTCGAATGGAGGCAAAGTGTAAAGCTCCAACCAGTGTTACTGATCAGTCCAAATTTCGCTGAGCAAACATGGTCTGCGATCTTCACAATCGACTCACTGCTTGACAGATCGACGCCAGTGATTGGCCAGTATCGATCCAGTCACATTCATTAGCGGTGCAAAAATCACGGCAGCCAGGCCAACGGTTTCCAGCTTGTTCATGCCCCTGGCCAGTCCGGTGGCCATGGCGCCATTTTGAGTACCCACTTCAATAGCCACCGTACGAGCGTCACATTGGTTCATACCCATCAATCGCGCGCCCCAATAGCCCAGTAGATAACCTAACAAGTTGTGCAAGATGGTCGCTAACAATAACATAACTCCGACAGCCAGAAGCTGTTCACGTCCCTTTGCCGTCGTGACCAAAGTAAAATAGACGATCCCACCCATGCTAATCTGTGGCATGTAGCGCGGAAGCTTCTGCCATCGATCAACGGCCAGTCGGTATAGCCATCCAACAACAAAGGCGGCTGCAATAAATCCTGGAATTGACAACAAGCTATGCATTATAGGAAATTGCTGACTAGGGTAACTTATTGCTAGTCGTTGCCAGACTCCGACGCAAAGTAGCAGTAGGCCTAGTCCGCTCATACCCACAAAGGCAAGAACACAACGACGCACAACATCGCGCGGAGACTGCAGCAGCTCGCTGACAAACGCTGCCAGCAGCGGCACAATGACCATCTTCACTATGTCTAGCGACATCTGCAGTGCGTTGACTTCGATCATGGTGCCGGCCAGCAACTTCATCCAAATCGGCGTGATGACTGGTGCCATGGCTGTCGCCAAAGCCGTCATGGTCACCGAAAGAACGAGATTTCCTTTGGCCAAATAGGTAAGCACGTTGGAAGCCAGTCCACTTGAGCAGCTACCTACTAGAATCAAACCAGCACCAATTTCTGGTGGAAACTGAAACAATCGGGCAAGCGAGAAACCCAAAATTGGCATGATCATGAATTGGCATGTCAGTCCGATCAAAACCGCGCTTGGAATTCGAACCACCTGACCGAAATCTCGCAAGCTCATCTGCGTTCCCATGCCAAACATGATCGCCTGGACAACGATTAAAAGAAGCCACGCATCCGTCAAGCTCAGATCTCCAACTGACTGAAACCAGTGCGGAGCTGAAAGGGCCGTGAAGTTGGCGATCAAGATGGTCAGCGTAAATCGATACTCACGCACTTGATCTACGAACAGACCGCCAAGCAGCGCAAGGATGATCAGCCAACCACCCATACGTAACATCAACGCGAGACCGCACAAGTAGCCTGCACAGAGGCACACCAGGCCAGCCAGCAAAATCACGAAAGCGATCAGCGAGAGATTGCGTTGCTTCAAGATTCTGCCTTTCAAGTTGCCTAGGTGGATTCCGGATAATCGCTAAGCAACAAAGGCGGCCATGCTGCGCGTAGCGCGTTCAGAACGGCTAGCACATCGATCAATTCTTGGCAAAGTGCTCCCGCCACCGGTGGCAGGTACCCGAGAGCCGCAAAGAACATGCCAATCAGACTCAGAACCATGCCACCCACTGCGCTCTGCAAGGCAATGCGTCGCATCCTGGTGGCTATGTGCAGCAGTTCGTCGACCATCCCCAACCTATTGTTCATGATCACCGCACCGGCTGCCTGAGCAGTGACCTCACTATTCTGACCCATCGCCAGACCCACGGTGGCAGCCAGCATGGCAGGCGCATCATTGATTCCATCCCCTACGTAAACCGTACCACCATGCGCGGTATGCTCTCGTACAATTTGCAGCTTCTCTTCCGGTGACTTGCCAGCATAGACCTGGGTAATCCCGACCTGACTGGCCAAGTAGGCTACCTCGGAGTGCCGATCACCTGACACCAGCAGCAGCTTCTCAAAACCATGCTTAGGGCTCAGGTGGCCAATAAAACTGGCGCTCTCCTCTCGAGGTTCGTCTCGAAAGCGATAGGTCGCTGCGTATTCGTGATCAATTACAACGACACATTCCAGTCCAGTCGATGCTGGCGGAAGCAGCGGCAAGAGATCCGGTTGTTGGGCTAACAATTGCTTCGTGCTCGTAACACGCACCAAGCGATCACCCACTTTGCCAGACATCCCCTGCCCTGGCCTCTCTTGCACACTCTCAGCACCGATCAAAACTGCCCCGTTGGCACGCGCTCGCTGAATTACCGCAGTAGCCAGAGGGTGTTTTGAGTATTGCTCGAGACTTGCGACCAGCGAAAGGACCTCGTTACTAGACAACGAAGGAGCCACAATCTGTTCCACAAGCGATGGCTTTCCATACGTGAGCGTACCGGTCTTGTCGAAGATCATTGTCTTGCAAGTGCCGATTCGTTCGAGCACGACAGGGTCGCGAATGATAATGCCGCGTTTGGCAGATAAAGATATCGAGCCAATGATTGCCACTGGGATTGCGATCAGCAGCGGACATGGAGTGGCAATCACAAGCACTGCCAGGAATCGCAACGCTTCACCGCTATAAATCCATGCGGCTGCTGCAACGGCAATTGCCAGCGGCGTGTAGGCCATACCAAGCTGATCGCCCAATCTCCTAAGCTGCGGCCTTTGTTGCTGAGATTGCTGCATCACCTGCATAATGCGAGCATACCGCGAGTCCTGCGCGAGCCTGACCGCCTGAACGGTCAGAGCCGAATTTCCATTGAGGGCACCGGACAAGACCGCAGAACCAACAGACTTGGATATCTGAAAGGGTTCTCCTGTTAAATAGGCTTCGTCCATACTGCCATGCCCCTGTACGACCACTCCATCCACTGGACAGCACTCATGAGGCAAAACAACTAGCAGATCGCCAATGGCGATCTTGTCAATCGCGATGTTCACAAGGCTATTGTCGACCTTCCTATGTGCCACGGACGGCATTCGCTTCGCTAACGCCTCCAATACAGAATTTGCCTTTTTGACGGCAAACGACTCCAACGCGGCTCCACCAGACAACATCAGCACAACCAGAGTACCCGCCAGAGGCTCATTGAGCGCTGCGGCTGTTGCAATAGACATTCCAGCCAAGAGGTCAGATCCGAATTGCCCGCGTACGACTCCAATCAGCAACTCAATCAACAAAGGAGCACCACCAATCAGCATGGCCCCCCAAAGAACTCGCTCAGCACCCTCAGTAGGTTGCTGGGCACCCAAGCACAGTAGCAAATAGAGAATGATGCAGATCAACGCAAGCAGCGCAATGCCGACATCCTTCTTGCCCCAAAGAAATTTCACAGTTGCCTTTAACCAATGAACGGAAGTAATACGATTTGGCATCAGCAACTGAACCTTGACGCGGGATATGCAACCTGAATCTGTCAACTTATCAGATCATACAGAACTTGTGCAGGCTGGACCCCGGTCAGACGCACATCCAAGCCTTGGAATTTGACTGACAGCTTGTTGTGATCCAGTCCAAGCTGATGAAGAATAGTCGCATGGATGTCGCGGACATGCACCGGCTTCTCGACTGGCGCGAATCCAAATTCATCGGTCTGCCCATAGGTGATTCCTGGCTTAAATCCGCCACCAGCAAACCACATGGTAAAGGCGTCGATGTGATGATTGCGTCCAGTCGACTCCCGCACTTCACCCATAGGTGTCCTACCAAACTCACCGCCCCAGATCACCAACGTTTCATACAGCAAACCGTCGAGCATTAAGTCAGTGATCAACGCCGCTCTCGACTTATC
>DAIRSD010000343.1:0-5352 GCA_036804625.1 Aureliella sp.
GGTTCGTTGGCTCTTGTTCTTGTAACAGGTGGTGGAGGTGTTATCGCTCCGCATATCGCTCAGGCTTGCGGTGTGCGCGGAGATCAGGTGCGGGTCCTGGACAATTTGTGTACGGGTTTTAAAGAAAACCTGAAGGAAATCGCTAACGAAATCCAGTTTATTCAAGGGGATGTTGCTGACGAGTCGGTCACGGCGACTGCCATGGAAGGTGTGGAGGTCGTGTTTCATCAAGCCGCCTTGGCATCGGTGCCGCTCAGTATAGAAAGACCGATGGACACCCACCGAAGCTGCGTGACCGGAACTTTGAGCGTCTTGAATCAAGCGGTGAACGCGGGGGTGCGCCGAGTTGTTTATGCCGCCAGCAGCAGCGCGTATGGGGATCGCCCTTATTCGGCGAAGCGCGAGGATGATTTGCCGCAAGTGCTCAGTCCTTATGCGGCAGCCAAATTGTCGGGTGAATTGTACTGCCAAGCTTTTTACCACAGCTTCGGTCTGGAGACAGTCGGGCTTCGCTACTTCAATGTTTTTGGGCCTCGCCAAGATCCCGCCAGTCCCTATTCGGCGGTGATACCCTTGTTTGTGACTGCGATTCTGAGCGGCCAATCACCGACCATTTTTGGCGACGGTGGGCAGTCGCGTGACTTTATTTTCGTCAAGAATGTTGTCCAGGGAAATTTGTTAGCATCCGAAGTCCCTGAAGCGGCTGGCAAGATTTTTAACATGGGCGAAGGTCGTCAAACTAGTCTCATGCAGTTGCTCAATTCGCTTTCCAACCTCTTGGGGCGCTCGGTCAGCCCAAACTTTCAGCCAGCGCGGCCTGGAGATGTCCGCGAGAGTCTGGCGGACATCACTCAGGCAAGAAAAATCCTTGGATTTGAGCCACAAACGTCGTTGGAGGAAGGCCTCCGTCAGACGATCGACTACTATCGAAGCATCGCGCAGGCTCGATTGGCTAAAACCTAAATTTGTTCTCTCAGCAATGAATACCCCCGTTGCTACCGTCGCCAGGCGGTGGTAAAGCTGTAGACCCAACGTCTGTCGACGGTAGATAAGGGTAATACTGCAATTGTCACTCGTCTCACAACACAAGCGGCAGACGCAGTCCGTCATAGGCTAGGTCCACACCGTCGGGCAATCTGCGACAGGTCTCCTCATATTCAAGGTCATGACAGACATGTGTCAGGTAGGCTTGTCGTGGCCTGATACGTTCGATCGCTTCCAGTGCGGCTTGAACATGAAAATGAGTCGGGTGAGGCTTGTCCCTGAGCGCATCTAAGATTAGGTACTCGACACCCTCCAGCTCGGGAAAGCTGCTCTCGGGGATTTCGTTGGTGTCAGTGCAGAATGCGATATTACCGATCCGAAAGCCCAGGACTTGGAACTTGGGGCCATGCAGCAACCGCAAGGGGCGGACGGTGGCCCCCAGAACGTCAAAGGGCTCCAGTCCAATCGTCTTGAATTCCAAACTGGGTATGGCTCCAGGATGGGTTTGCGGATCCTTGGAGAATGCATAGTCGAAACTGTGCCGGATGCGCTGCTCAACACTGGGTTCGCAGTAGAGCGGCACGGGTGCTTCCAGAAGAAAGGGGAATAGTCGCAGGTCATCCAGGCCAAAGATGTGCTCCGCGTGGTCATGCGTAAAGGCGACAGCATGGACGATACCGATGTTCTCTCGAATCAACTGTAACCTAAGTTCAGGTGGCGTATCAAACAGTAGATTTCCTCCTGGCAAACCGGCGATAGCGGCTGTTCGAGTCCGTTTGTTCTTAGGGTTCGAACTGCGGCACACCGGGCAACCACAGCCGATTGCTGGCACTCCTACCGACGTGCCTGTGCCCAACAGAATGAACTGCCCAGAGATATCGGTTGTCTCAAATAGGTGAGGCACAATGGTTTACGAGTGAATAGAGTTTGAACGGCAGAGGAGCTTTCACAGAAAGATCAACTAGCTCCAGGCCCTCCATTATGGCGTCACTGTCAGTTCGTGGCCACCGCATAGCAACTCCGATGGTAGCCAGATATCCAGTTAGAAGCGACTATGGTACAAACGGATTACCAGCCCCGGCTCAACTGACGCCAAATCCAGTTCGATCCTAAAAACTTGCCTTTGGAAAGGGTTTTGCCTAATATTCCCCAGGCCTAAAGGTGTTGCCGAAATACAACACTGCTGGTCCTACCCTGCCGCCATTGTTGCTAAAACGCATCCTTTGCCCCTCCAGTCTAACCTGTTGTGTTCGTCTTAAGTGTTTTCTGGTAAATGACTTATGTCGATCTGCGTGATTCCTGTGACGCTCTGGCATTGGGCGTGCTTTGATGGAGCTATCGTCCAAAACATTGAACGGTAGCGGCCGGTCAATTCCATCGCACGTCACGAATTGCTACTTGAGAGAGGCAGAAGATGACTAAGAAATATCGCCAACAAAATGACTTGGATGAAGGTTTTGATGCGGAATTCCAGCACGAAGACCATCCTGTCGAAGTCGTGGAATTGACCGGCGACTCGCTGCACGTAGAGCTGGACGACGAGGTTGCCGAAACGGTTCAAGACGAACTGGATGATTTGGATATAGAAGAGGGCGGACTGGAGGATCTGAACGACGAATCGGACGCCACTGATGATCCGGTTCGGACTTATTTGGTTCAGATGGGCGAAATTCCCCTACTGACTCGTCAACAGGAAATCGAATCGGCCAAGCTGATCGAGCGGACTCGTGTCAAGTACCGACACTGGATGCTAGCTACCGACTTTGTGCTTCAAGGCGCTTGCAAGCTACTGGAGCAAGTTCGCGATAGCAAGCTGCGACTAGATCGGACAATCGAAGTCAGTGTGACCAACGCAACTGAGAAGAAGGCGATTATGAAGCGCATTGTGCCCAACGTGCGTACTCTACGCCAGTTGTTAATCCTGAACCATGCCGACTATTTTACAGCAATCAATCGCCGCTTGGACACGGCCACTCGACGTGCCGCTTGGAAGCGGTTGACTCGGCGACGCAATCGAGCTGTGCGATTGATCGAGGAGATGAATCTGCGAACCAATCGTCTGGAACCACTCTTCAAAAGACTAGAAGCCATTGACGATCGGATGAATGAATTGGCCGGTCAGATCCAGTTGGTTCGATCGTCTGGCCATGCAGACAGTCAAACGCTGGAACGACTGTTGGAAGAGCTGCACTACCTTATGAAAATTACCTACGAGAGCCCCAAGACGCTCCAGCGAAGAATCCAGCGTGTGCGAATCAATCGAGTGGCTTATGACGCTGCTAAGCGAGATCTATCGGCCAGCAACTTGCGTTTGGTTGTGTCGATCGCCAAGAAGTACCGCAACAGGGGGCTGAGCTTCCTGGATTTGATTCAAGAAGGAAACACGGGACTCATGCGAGCCGTTGATAAATTCGAGCATGACCGTGGATTTAAGTTCTCCACTTACGCAACTTGGTGGATACGACAGGCGATTACACGAGCCATCGCCGACCAGAGTCGAACCATTCGCGTGCCTGTACACATGATCGACACGATGACTAAAGTTCGATTGATCACTCGCCAGTTGGTTCAAGAACTGGGACGTGAGCCCAGCGTCGAAGAAACGGCAGCCCGCGCTGGCCTGCAAATCGATGACGCTCGAGTCGTAATCAAGATGGCTCGACAGCCGCTATCGTTGGATCAGCCCGTGGGTGATCATGAAGACAGCTACTTTGGCGAGTTTTTGGAAGATCACCGTGAGTTTGATCCGTTGATGGAAGCCAATCAAGAGGCGCTTAAGCATCAGATCAACCAAGCCATGCAAACGTTGAACTATCGTGAGCGAGAAATCCTGAAGCTGCGTTATGGTTTGGCCGATGGCTACTCCTACACTCTAGAAGAAGTTGGCAAGATCTTCTCGGTCACCCGCGAGCGAGTGCGACAGATCGAAAGCAAGGCCGTTCGCAAGCTGCAACAGCCTTACCGCAACAAGTCGCTGTTGAGCTATGTCGATGGTATTGACCCAAGGACACCTGAAACCGAATCAGCTCACTAGACCCTAGTGCATCTTCAAAGCTTAATTTTGGTGTGGCACGCTCTGAGGCTTTGCGAAGGGCGTGGTGACTCGCACGTGCCATATCACGCCCATCGAAGACTCTGGGCGTGCCACCCAACATTGTGAACCCCAGTTTTTAGGACTGAAGATGCACTAGCAACTAATCTATGACCGCGTCTGGTCAGCTAGGCAACAGCTCGGGGGGCACATCACCTGGTCGTAACGGCGACGGAACTGCCTTCTGGTGAATGCAAGTGACTGAAGTATAATGGAGATCACCTGCGTTCCGCATTGCCTGTGCGGAACGCAGTTTGTTGGCCGCCAGCTTCGGTAACTATCTTTCCCGCCAGAAATACAGCCGTTCATGACTGATTTGCTTCGTAATTTGCCGAAACGCTGGTTCTTGATTTGCGGATGTTTTCTGGCACTTCCAACGTTCGTCATGTGCGCTGCCGATCTGCCGGACCCAGATCGATTTGAACGGACGACTGTAGCCGCAAATCTAGTCCAACCGATGGAATTTGATGTGGCTCCCGACGGCACCATTTTTTTGATTGAACTTGCTGGGAAACTCAAAACGCTTGCTCCTGATACGGGAAAGCAGAATGTGGTTGGTGAGTTGCAGGTTACAACGGCTCAGGAAATCGGACTGATTGGATTGGCCCTGGCACCCGACTTTCAACAAAGTGGTTGGATCTACCTGCAGTACTCGCCGCCCGACTTCGAAGGGCAACGTGTCAGTCGTTTTCAATTTCGCGATGGACAGTTGCAACTGGAATCAGAGCAGCGTCTATTGCAATACCAGGAACAGCGACGCGAATGCTGCCATCACGCGGGTGCGCTTGAATTTGGACCGGATGGCTGTTTGTATATTGGCACGGGTGATAACACCAATCCGTTTGAGTTCTCCGAAGGATACGCTCCCATTGATGAGCGGCCCGGAAGAGAGCCTTGGGATGCGCAGCGCACCTCGGCTAATTCTCGCAGTCACAACGGCAAGATTCTTAGGATTCGGCCAGAAGCGGACGGCACTTATTCAATTCCTGCAGGCAATCTGTTTCCTTCGGACGGTTCCCAAGGACTGCCCGAAATCTTTGTCATGGGTTGTCGAAACCCTTGGCGAATTAGCATCGATCCACGCACCGGATTTCTCTATTGGGGTGATGATGGTCCCGAAGCAGGTGAAGATGGACCGCGTGGGCCACGCGGGCACGACGAGGTCAACCAGGCTCGTCAAGCTGGGAATTTTGGTTGGCCATACTTCATGGCCGACAATCTAGCCTATCGACCCTACGACTTCGAAGCAAAGACCGCCGGTGAGCCGTATAATCAGC
>DAIRSD010000344.1:0-5349 GCA_036804625.1 Aureliella sp.
CCTTCGATATTAACAATTTGAGTTCCTTCTAGCTGTAAGAAATAAACTATACACTAATCGATTTGATAGTATGATGGTTTTGGTTGATGAAGATCTGCGATCAAGACGCTGCACGAGCCACAGTCCCCTTCTTCACAAACGATCTTTGTTCCCGTGAGACGCAACCGTTGGCGAAGGTACTCGCTGAGCGTTAGCCAAGCATCAGCCCCGGAGATTTGGTGTTCGTGCCCGTTGATGTAAATTAGAAGATAGTCGCGCATGGACGGACCTGCATCCGACAATAGTTGCAATTCGCAAAGCGCAATCGTATTGACGACTGGCGTGAATATTCTAACTTATGATTCTATACAAGTTAATGTCAGGGTACAATTTAACCAATGGTCACGTATCGCTTGACTTGACTGTCGCGGATCGTTTTTTCGAGCAGCGGTTACAAACCAATTTGGGTAGACTAAGTTGCAACCAAGCTTTTCTGATTTAGCCGCCGAAGTTTTGCACCGCTGCGATCAGATCGCCGCTCAGAGCGAACTGCCGGGCACAGTTTGTCGCACTTTCTGTTCCCACGCTACCGCTGGAGCCGTTCGGCTAGTGAGTCAATGGATGAGAGGCGCCGGCCTATTTGTGGGTTTAGATGCTGCATGCAATCTAGTTGGACGCTCAGCCGACGACCATCGACCTTGGCTATTGATCGGCTCTCACATTGATTCTGTGCCCAATGGAGGGAAGTATGACGGTGCGCTCGGTGTAGTGCTTGCTATTGCGACGGCCGAGATGTTTCAAGCAAGATTCGAAGAGCTGCCGTTTACGATTCATGCGATCGCGTTTTCAGAAGAGGAAGGTGTCCGCTTTCGATCGCCGTACATCGGATCACGAGCGATGGCAGGCTGTTTTGATCTTACATTGCTAGACCGTTGTGACGAACAAGGGGCTACTTGTAGACAAGCGATGAAGGCGTTCGGGGGCGACCCAGATCGCATCTTATCGGCGGCTTTACCCACCGAACGTATTCTAGCATTTATTGAACCACATATTGAGCAGGGCCCCATACTTGAGAGTTCTGGATTGGCAGTTGGCATCGTGGATGGTATCGTGGGGCAGACTCGGGCCACGGCGCGTTTTGTTGGCCGAGCCTCCCATGCGGGAACAACGCCGATGTCGATGCGACAGGACGCAATGGCCGCAGCAGCGCAGTGGATATTGGCGGTGGAAAGTTTTGCTAATGCAACTACTGGACTAGTTGCAACTGTGGGTAATGTTCAAGTCATCCCCAATGTGCCCAATGTGATTGCTGGCGAAGTTGCTGTCCGTCTGGATGTTCGACATTCAAGCGACGAAGTGCGCCGATCGGTCTCGCAGCATTTAAAGGCAGTAGGCCAACAGATCGCGGACGCCCGGGGTCTAAAGTTTCATTGGGAAAAGTGCGAACAGCAAGATGCCGTGGCCATGGACAAAAGCTTAGTCACCGCTCTGGAGATTGCATGCCGAGATGCTTCACAGCCAATTCATCATATGCTCAGCGGTGCCGGGCATGATGCGGTAATTATGTCGCAAATCGCTCCGACATCAATGTTGTTCCTGCGATGCAAGGGCGGCGTGAGCCACCATCCTGATGAATCAGTCGAGGTTAAAGATGTTGAAGTTGCGCTGCAAGTAATCTATTACTTCATTCAAGAATTGGCGGCCAAGAAGAAGTCTTTCCATCCCATCCATCGTGCAACCAAATGAGAACTTCATTGAATATTTTCGGATCTACACGTTCTAGCGTACATCGCAATCATGCATTGATTACTCCGGACACACATGTCAAAGCACCGCTGGTCGATTGGCTGAATTCCGAAGCCATCTTTCATATCTCGCCCGCCATGGGTGCCCGCTTTCTTCAATACACAGCTCTCATGGGTGATAACTCGCGAAGCAGTGTATTGCGCGAGACTGTTGAGCGATTTGTGTATGTATTAGAAGGCTCAATCAAGCTAACATCGAAAGAGAATAAGCAAACACATGCGCTGAGACCCGGGCACTATGCCTTCCTGCCGGCGACTTCAGATTGGATCGTGGAAGCCAAAAGAACTGCCAAGCTAGAAATCTTCGAGAAGCAATATGTGCCGCTGAAAGGAAATCCTTCGGTACTCCAAGCTATTATCGGCGACGCATCTCAAGTTTCATCCGAACCATTCATGGGCGATCCGGGGGCCCAACTAAAGACGTTGCTGCCTAAAGACGCTGCGTTTGATATGGCGGTCAACTTGTTTACTTTTCAACCCGGTGCGACCTTACCAATGGTAGAGATTCATGTTATGGAACATGGGTTGTTGTTATTGGAAGGCGCTGGCGTTTATCGATTGGGAGACAGCTATTATCCGATCACTGCGGGCGATGTCATTTGGATGGCATCTTACTGTCCGCAGTGGTGGGTCGCGATGGGAAAAACTCCTTCAACTTACATTTATTACAAGGATGTCCATCGTGATTCGCTTGAGGATTGGAAATGACTCTGACATCATTGAAAATTGATAGGCATCGCTTAAGTCAAGAACTAGACAAGCTAGCTACATTTAGTGATGTTCCAGCCCCTGCAGTAACAAGGGTGGTTTTTTCAGAGGCCGACAAAGCAGCTCGCGTCTACCTAATTGAGCTGTTTCGCCAGAGCGGGTTGCATGTACGGATCGACGCCGTTGGAAACATTATTGCGCGCTGGGTTGGTAGTCAACCAGAATTGCCAGTCGTTGGTACCGGCTCGCATTGCGATGCAATCCCACATTCTGGCCGCTTTGATGGTACCGTAGGAGTGCTGGGAGGTTTAGAATCGATTCGCGCTCTGAAGTCTGCTGGTTTCCAGCCACAACGCTCCATCGAACTGGTGATGTTCACATCTGAAGAGCCGACACGCTATGGTATCGGGTGTTTAGGGTCACGGTTGATAGCAGGAGTCTTGTCGGCAGCGCGTGCCGAAAGCTGTGTCGATCAAGATGGACTCACTTTGGAGGAGACTCGCACTGCGTTTGGCTTAAGCGGATCGCTGAAAGATGTGAAGTTACACTCCAACCACTACTCGCATTGGATCGAATTACACATCGAACAAGGACCGGTTCTGGAGCAGAAGCAAATCCCGATTGGAATTGTGCATGCGATTGCCGCTCCCGCTTCGCTCCGTTGCTCTTTCACAGGCGAGGGCGGCCATGCGGGCAGTGTCCTGATGGCTGGACGCAAAGACGCATTCTTGGGAGCTGCAGCATTGGCACTAATGGTCGAACGTCATGCATTGGAACTGGG
Source organism: Aureliella sp. (assembly GCA_036804625.1). Taxonomy (GTDB): domain Bacteria; phylum Planctomycetota; class Planctomycetia; order Pirellulales; family Pirellulaceae; genus Aureliella. The sequence goes on from DAIRSD010000344.1 coordinate 3,274, forward strand.
AACTAACGATACCGTCGCTACCACAGGATATGTCAAAGTTCATCCCTGCGCTGTCAACAGTATCCCATCGAAAGTCGAGTTGGAAATCGATGTCCGTGATATCGAAGCGGCACGACGAAACATCGTATTGGAAGCGATTCAGGCTTCTGCGCAATCCATCGCTATCGACAGAGGTCTACAATTGAAATTGGAGGTCGTTAATGCCGATCCTCCAGCTCAATCTTCCGAAACAATCACGGCGGCAATTCGTAATGCTTGCCAGGAGTTGCAGTTGCCTTACCTAGATATGATCAGCCGGGCCTATCACGATTCTCTCTTCATGGCAGTTGTTGCACCAGTTGCGATGGTATTTATCCCTTGTTACCGTGGTTACAGTCATCGACCTGACGAATTTACTTCGATCCAAGCCATGGAAAACGGCGTACAAGTTCTGGCCCACACTCTGGCAGCTCTGGCATCTGGTTAAGTAGAAGCCTAATGACTATTCAATTGCAATCACAAAGCTACGGGAAATCGAGAGTTCGATTCACCAAGGTCACCCGTCAAGACAATATCAACTACTTGGTAGAATTCAAGGCTCATGTACAGCCTGCTGGTGAATTTGAAAAGACGTATTTAACGGGCGACAACAGCCAAGTCATCCCAACCGATACGATTAAAAATACTGTTTACGCTATAGCTCGCAAGCACCAGTGGGTCGATATCGAAACGTACGGTATGCAGTTAACCGCTCGTTTTTTGCGTGACTTCAGACACGTTAGTTCCGCAACTGCGCGAATTGAGCAGGTTTGCTGGCAACGCGCAATCGTCGATGGAAACCCACATGAACATTCCTTTGTACGCGGTCCTATGGAGATTGCTAAATGCGAAGTCATACAGACTAGCGAATCATGCTTTGTTGAATCGGGCTTGTCCGGTTTACAAGTCTTAAAGACTACCGCGTCGGGCTTCGTGGGCTATATCGTCGATCCGTACACGACGCTTCAGCCGACCGAAGACCGCATTTTTGCAACGACCGTCGATTCGACCTGGCGATGGGCGGAAGGACCTGCCAATTGCGATGCCACGCGTGAGCAAGTTCGCGATTCCATCGTGAAAATGTTTGCCACTGAGTACAGTCCCTCGGTGCAATACACGATGTATCGTATTGGGCAAAAGGTCTTGCAGGATTTGCCTGTGATCAAAGACATTTCGTTTTCCATGCCAAATCAACATCGACTTCTGGTCGACCTAACGAAGATGGGGTTGGACAATGCAAACGAGGTCTTCTGTCCTACTGATGAACCTTACGGGGACATCTCTGCTACCTTTGGTCGCACTTGAGGCAGGCATAAGTCAGGGGCATTACAGATGAGTCATCGATTTGCTATCGCAAGCCAGAAAGTTGTCACACCTGAAGGCGTCCACCCAGCGGCAATTATTATCAATAACGAAGTGATTGAACGGGTGACCGACATTTCGAATGTAGCTTGCACGACCCACGTTAAGGACTACGGGAATCTTGTTATCGGACCAGGCCTTATCGACTCGCACATTCATATCAATGAGCCGGGGCGATCGGACTGGGAGGGGTTCGCGACTGCTACTCAAGCAGCAGCCGCTGGTGGCATCACCACACTGATTGATATGCCTCTCAATAGTTGCCCTGTCACAATTGACAGGGATTCATTAGAGCAAAAGATCGCCGCCGCTCAAGGTAAATGCTGGGTTGATGTTGGTTTTTACGGTGGTCTTGTGCCCGGTAACACGAATCAAATACAGGAACTAATTGACGCTGGGGTTTTCGGCATTAAAGCTTTTTTATGCGATTCGGGATTGGTCGAGTTTCCTGCCTCTAGTTCAATCGAATTGAATCTGGCGATGCCGATTTTGGCACGAGCTAATTTGCCGTTGCTTGTGCATGCTGAATTGACGGATGACCAAGCACCTGCAATGACACGCCCCAATTCGTTCGCTCTATTCGTTCAATCTCGGCCTAGTCGCTGTGAAATCAATGCCATACGCAGGATGTTGTAACTCGCCCGAGCCCATCGTTGCCCCATTCATATCGTACATCTAGCGACTGCCGACGATGCA
>DAIRSD010000345.1:0-5341 GCA_036804625.1 Aureliella sp.
TAGAGCTAGTCACTGGCGGCCAAGCCATCGTCAAGGGCGGCGGTGAATTAGGTGAGGCTCTGTTTGCGGCGGGCAGCGGCTTAGCCAACGTCCGCGCTGTTCAGGCCAGTATCCTAGTTCAGTTACAAGAACTGTTCAAGGCAGGCGGTACCAAACCTTAGATCATTGCTGATTTGAAACGACTGATCGAAGCGAAAGAACAGATACGATCTGCCACTTTACCTAGTTCCCAGTGGAGCGATGGCGACAATCGGTTACGGGACATGCAGCGGCAGCGTGATCAATTGGTCGATCAGCATGCGCAACTTGGCAATCGGCTTCGCCATCGGGAGCGGATACAAAAAGCGCTGCCGCTTCTAGCTGAGCGCCAGCGTCTGATCCACGAGCTTCAGCCGTTAGCAGATGTTCCCTTGCTGCCCCAAGACTTTTCAGCGCGTTGCGGCGAGACGACCGCACATTTGAACTATAGTTTAGATGCACAAAACAGATGTCGCCGCGACATCCTGCAAGTAGAGCATGCAATCGAGCGAATCCAGTTACCCATGACGCTGCTGAAACAACGAGTTGCCATCGAAAATCTGCAGGCCAATTTGGCGACCTACCGGCATACCCTTCAGCGGCAGCCCGACGCGATAATTCAACTGCAGCTTGCCAACGCGAACGCTCAACGGCTTTGGATAGAAATGGAGCGCACCGGTCCCTTGCCATCGGCCGAAAGTTTGCAACTGGGACGCTCACAACGCAAGCGTATTCAAGAGCTTGCGGCTGACCATAAGTCGTTACTGAGTCAGCAAACCAGCGCTCGAGCTTTGGTTGACAAATTGAAGCGAGATATTGATCGCATGCAGACGCAGTCTGAAGGGGCCATTGATCCAGGCAATCCCGAAGAACTCAAACGAGCGATCCGTAATATTCGAAGTCAAGGAGATGTCCAGCAGCAGGTTGCCGGGCAGCGTGAAGCTGTCATGTTGATGCAGCAGCAAGCGCAAGCTGATTTGCAGCGCTTGCCTTTGTTTGAAGGGACGCTGTCAGAATTGATCGAGTGCCCGGTGCCTTTACGAGAGACGGTTGATCAATACGAAAAGTGGTTGGCGGATGATGAAGCCAAAACAGCCGCCCTGCAAAAGGAGATCGAAAAGACAAACGAGCGACTTGTACAGCTCGATAGGACGCTCAATCAACTTTCGCTGGAACATGATGTACCTACCGAAAATGAACTTCACCAACTACGCCAGCAGCGCGATTTGGGTTGGCAACTGATTCAGCGAGCATGGTGCCCCAATGCGTATGCTTCCGCCCCGCCAGATAACGGCTTATTGGTAGAAGATTCTGCGAAGGAAGGAGTGGAGGCCGGCAATTCTGATGCCTTGGAGGTCGCCATAAATGATTTCGTGAGCCGGTGGGCTCCTCATGGCGAATTGGCGACGGCCTATGCTAACTGTGTGCGGGCGGCAGACTTACTGGCGGACCGATTGCGATGGGAGGCTGAAAGCGTCGCAGAGAAAGCCAGCTTGACAGCGGAGCGAATGACCTGTGTCCATCGTTTGCATGAAAGTCAAGCTCAGCATCAGCGGCTGATGGAACAATGCGAATGTCGACAACAAGAGTGGCACCAGTTGTGGTCGGCGGCTGGCATACGACCTCGGACACCGCGTGAGATGCGCGAATGGCTCTCGCGGTATTCGAGCCTACTCGACGCGGCTCAGCAGATTTCACAAGGCCAACAGAGTTTGGCAAGCTTGGAGTCGAAGGCTGCCAGCGCTAGGCAATCGTTGTTGGAGCGTCTAAGACCTCTGTCCCCGTTATCCGTAGACGACGTATCGCTTGTCGAGTTGATCGAAATCTGCGAATCAACTGTGGAAGCGAGTGGCGAACTGCTTCGCAAGCAGGCTCAACATCATAAAGAATTGGACCAACTGCGTGAGCAATTATCGCAGGCCGAGCTGGAACTGCAGAAGGCCGATCTGCATTTGCAAAATTGGAGATCGGATTGGTCGTCAGCCGTTGCCGCTCCGGCGGTTGTCCTACTGGGAATGTCCGATGAATCGTCGCCCAGCGAAGTCATTGCGGTCATGCACTCTTTGGACGAATTGTTGGAGTCGCTCAAGCAGCAAAGCCGCAGCCAGCAGGAAATTGAGTCGATGGATCGCGATGTGCGGCTCTTTGAAGTAGAAGTGCGCCGAGTTCAGTTGGAAGTCTCACCTGATGCCCAGCTGTCGCAACCAGCCTTGCAGGTCGTTGAGGATTTGTCGTCAAGATTGCGGTCCGCCTGCGAGCAGCAACTGAAGCAGCAACAGTTGCAAGAACAGTTGGTACTCCAGAAGCAGAATCTGTCTCAGGCCGACGATGATGTCAGGCGTTATCAAAAGAGCCTAGACGATTTATGTAGGCAGGCGCTCTGCGACCAAGCGGAACTTCTGCCAGAGATCGACCGCCGCAGCTCGGAGCGACAACGGCTGGAAGATAGGCTTGCCGATATCCAACGACAGCTCGAATCTTTGGCGACTGGGCAATCGGTCGAGCGATTGATCGAGGAATGTTACGACTGTGATGCTGACCAAATTGCAGCCGATATCGAGCGTTTGACTGAGCAATTAAAAGATTTGGACTCTCAGAAATTGTTGACATCTCAATCGATTGGCGAATTGCGAAGTGAGCTGGCCAGGATGGATGGTAGTGCCGCAGCCGCTCAAGCGCAAGAGAATGCAGAACAGCTTTTGGCAGCGATTCGCGAGGATAGCGAGCATTACGTTAGATTGCGTTTAGCGTCCGCAGTGCTTCAAAGGGCCATCGAAAGATTCAGGCATTCCAGTCAAGGGCCAGTGCTGGAACGTGCTGGCGAACTATTTTCGGAACTCACCTTGGGCTCTTTCTCCGGTTTGCAAGCCGATTATACAGACGATGGTCATGCCATATTAGTGGGCGTGCGACCTAGCGACCAATCGAATGCTCAAACCAATGTTCCAGTGGAAGGTATGAGCGCTGGAACGTGTGATCAGTTGTACCTGGCGTTGCGATTGGCGCTGTTGGAATCACATCTGCAGGACCACCAGCCCATGCCTTTCATTGTGGATGATATTTTGATTCAGTTTGACGACGATCGATCACTGGCAGCGCTGAAAGTGCTGAATCGCTTAGCTCAGAGAACACAGGTCATATTTTTCACTCACCACCTGCGACTCGTGGAGCTTGCCCGCAGGCATCTCAAGAGTCCCTTGCCAAAAATTCACACGCTGCAGAGCGGTGATAATTCAGGGCCAGAGGTTAGCGCGCTGGCTGCGGAGTCATTTAGTCCTTTGGGCTAGGTGGTAGTACGATCTATTGGAGCTTCACAACACAATTGCTTAAAACTGATCGAGCTGGCAAGTTGCAACTACAAATCGTGGTGCCTGACAAAGAGACTGGCTTGAGATACCTGACGAAGTGAATCTGTTGAACAAAGGAAAAGAGCAGCATGAAGATCTTGATGCCTATCGGTGACGCTACAGAAACGTTGGACACTTTTTATGCCTATTATCGACTGCCTGAAGACGGTTTCCAGGTGGTTGTGGCTGGCCCGGAAGCTAGGCTCTATCATACTGTTTTGCACGAGATACCGCCCAATCCGGACGTTGCATGGGACATCACACAGGAGCGACCCGGGTACCACCTACAAGCATCCATCGCGTTTCGCGACATCCGGCCAGAAGAGTATGTAGGAGCATTTATCACTGGCGGCCGCGCCCCCGAGTACTTGCGATATGATAGCCACTTGAAGGCAGCGATTCGCGCGATCGCAGAAGCGGGTAAGCCCATTGCCTGCCTGTGTCATGGTATCGAGATTCTGACGGCGGCTAACGTTATCCAAGGTAAGCAAGTGACCACTGTTCCAAAATGCGCTTTGGATGCCCAGCAAGGCGGAGCCATCTACACTGGGCAGCGCTGTGTCGTCGATGGGCAATTGGTGACCGCTCAGGGCTATCAAGACAATACCCAGTTGCTACTTGAGTTCATACGACTGCTCAAGGCAAAGTAGATATTCGGCCGTCAGGCTAGCTGATTGAGCGGGGGGTTGGCCCTGAGTGGCAGACTGATGAACGGTGACATAGCCTTGGTAGTTGATTCTCTTTAGTCCTTCGATGACTTTCGAGAAATCGATGCTTCCTGTCTGATGGATGGGGATCACATCAAACGCGACGACTCCACGGCACCAGGTTTCCAGACGAGTCTGGCAGTTGGAATCGCGGGGTTGATGTTGCAAATAGACGATAAAAATCCAGGGTGCCAAACGCTCAATCGTTGCGGGGCCGTAATCCTGGTTGCAGAGTTGCAGATTGGCCGGTTCGAAGATCAATCCAAAATTTGGTCGATCGATTTGTGTCAGCGTATTCTCAATCGACTCCACGGTCTCGAACAGACTAAGCGTGTGACATTGATGAGCCAGTCGAATTCCCAGTTCGCTAGCTCGATCAGCAGCTCGTTGGGCCCACGGGATGTCCTCGGCTGATTTCATTGCGACGCGAATCAACCGAGCATCCAACTGCATCGCCAAGTCCAGCATTGGCTGAATGTCGCGCAAGGATTGTGGACCCCGGTCATTGTTGTAAACGACATCGAAATTGCCTGTCAACATGGTGACAGGCAATTGGGACTGCCGCAAAATACGTCGAGCATTGCCCACAACGTCTGGCGTCGAGTGGACTCCAACTTGTGAGGCTCGCATGCACAAGCCGCCATAGCCAGCTTGTACAGCGATGCTCGCCACCTCATCCAGTGGTAGAATAGGGATTTCCTTGGACAAGAACCCTTCGGCGATTCGTACCGATAGCGACAGCTTCATTGCATATCAGCCTAGAGTTGATGATTCATAAGTAAGGATTCTATATGTCGAAATTTTCGAAAAGCATTTCATCTCAACAATATCATGAAACGTCTTCTCACTTCTCACCGATCGCCAACAACCGTAATCGTTCACTCTACAACTACTTGATTAACCGTTCTCCAGCACCCACTGAGCGGCGTAGCGATTGAGTTCAGCCGAGTTAGCCAAATGCAGCTTCATCTTCAGCTTCTCGCGATACGTATCGATCGTGTGGACGCTTAGTAGAAGAATATCGGCAATGGCTCCAGTCGTTTTGCCTTGACCAATCAATGTCAAAACCTCCAACTCCCGATTGGAAAGATTCTGAATGGGAGATTTACCTGGCTGGATGACTCCTCCCATTTGACGTTTTAATACGCGGTCGGTCATTTCTGGGCGCAGGTATATTTTGCCTGCTAGCACCGTTCGAATTGCGGTAATCAACGTCTCGCCAGCCGACTGCTTGTTTAGGTAGCCCATCGCGCCGGCCTGTAACGCTCG
>DAIRSD010000346.1:0-5337 GCA_036804625.1 Aureliella sp.
GACGACGGAGGCTTCTCCGGTGGCAACATCGAACGCCCGGCGCTTCAGCGACTGATGGAAGATATTCAAGCTGGCAAGATCGACTGCGTGGTCGTCTACAAGGTCGATCGACTCAGTCGTTCCCTGCTGGACTTCGCCCGTGTGATGGAAACGTTCGACAAATTCAATGTTTCCTTCGTCTCGGTGACTCAGCATTTCAACACCACACACTCCATGGGCAGATTGACGCTCAATATCCTGCTATCCTTCGCCCAGTTCGAACGCGAAATCATTGGAGAACGCATCCGTGATAAGCTGGCTGCTCAGTGCCGGCGTGGACAGTGGACCGGTGGCTACCCGGTGCTTGGCTACGACGTGGATCGCAGCGCACGTACTCCAAAGCTAGTGATTAACCCTGAAGAGGCCATCCAGGTGCGCCGCATCTTCTCGCTCTACCTGGAGCTGAAGACTCTACTACCGGTAGTCGAAGAGCTGGACAAGCGTGGCTGGAGGAACAAGCTGTGGCACTCCAAGAAAGGGCTACCCAAAGGCGGACGCTCATTCGATAAGTGCAGTGTTCATGCCTTGCTGACCAATCCAATCTACTGTGGCAAGATCAAGCATAAGACCGAACTCTACCAAGGCCAGCATCAACCAATCGTCGACGAAGATATCTTCCTACGAGTGCAAGCACAGCTCAGGGAAAACAGCATCAACCGAGGAAATCGACTACCCACTAAATATGGGGGGCTATTAAAAGGTCTGATTCGCTGCCCCCACTGCAATGTGGCCATGGTCCACAACATGACCAAACGGAACTCGATTGTCTACCGCTACTACACCTGCCTCCGAGCTATCAAACGTGGCCGACAAGCTTGTAGGCACCCCTCACTGCCAGCCGGTGAGATAGAAGCGGCTGTGGTTGACCAGGTACGAGTGATCTCGCGAGACAACAGACTACGTAATGAGATCACACGCCAGGCGATGGAGGCAACACAGCAAGGCAAGAAGGAGCTGGAATCCCATCAGACTCAGCTCACGCGCCAGCTTAACCGTGATCACAGTGAGGTGCAGCAGTTGGTCCTGGACCAACAACCCAACCATTCGATCATCTACCGCCTGGCCGACATCCAGCAGCGAATCGACCAGACGCAGCAGCAACTGGCCAAGGTGAATCGCCAACTGTTGGAATTGGAGAAACAAGAGCTTTCGACACAGGAGATCGAAGAAGCCTTTATCGACTTTGATCGTATCTGGGAGGCATTGACCATGCGTGAACAGTCACAGTTGTTGGCACTTCTGGTCTCAAAGGTCGAGTTCGATCAAAGCGACTGCACCATCGCAATTACTTTCCATTCCAGCGGCATCGAGTCGCTGGAGCAACAAGCCGAGGAGGTTTAATGGTCACTGTAAAACGCAAGCTGAACGTTAGCATCGTCGCTCAGGGGCGAATAGCGATTAGTCCCGTCGATCCCCACGCTGAAACGCCGCACCCCAGACCAACCAGTAAGGTACCTCGCATCTCGAGGCTGATGGCGCTAGCCATTCGCTTCGATGAGATGCTTCGCACCGGGGAGGCATCCGATATGATTGAACTAGCGCGGCTTGGGCATGTGACTCAGCCACGGATGAGCCAGATCATGGCCCTCAACCAGTTAGCTCCGGACATCCAGGAAGCTCTACTCAATCTACCGGCTACCAATGGCAAGCCCGATATCCACGAGAAGCGGCTGCGTCCGATTGCGGCTATGCTGAGTTGGGAGGATCAACGAGTGGCGTGGAGAGGAATTCAAGCCGATCAGAATAGAAACTCAGCCGCACCTCTGTATTCGATTGCTTGAAAAGCAAACATAAAATTTAGTTTGAGATTCAATGTTTGTAGGGTCACGGCAAACTAGCGTAAATGTCTGTAGAAACACTTTTCCTACTCCTAGTTGCTTGCATTCGGTCGATGAACTTTACCGCGGCATTAACATAAATGCTGTGGTTGCATAATATCGATTGCGAGAATGGCACGTCCGGTTACCATGTCACCATCTGAATGTCGGTTGCTTTTGTCCCAAGCAGAAACGCGTTCTTAAAAGCGCCTGGCTGGTCGAAAGCAGTTCTTTGAATTTAGAGTGAGCGGATGTGAAATACGATGCGATCGAAAAGCCATTGACTCTCGTACATTAGGCAGGTGATAAGGTGTTTTTGATAGATACTATGATTCTCATTGCAGGAGTCTTGTTACTGCTGGGCATCGTATCGAGCAAGCTATCGGCACGACTAGGAGTGCCCGTTCTGGTATTGTTTTTACTGTTGGGAATGCTGGCCGGTTCGGAAGGTATTGGCGGGATAGACTTCGAAAATTATCGATTGGCACACGCCATTGGTACTTTAGCTTTGGCGATGATTCTATTTGACGGTGGGCTCAGCACTTCGTTACCTGCGATACGGTTGGCATGGAAACCATCGGTCTTGCTGGCAACCTGGGGCGTGTTAGTCACCGCTGCCATTACAGGGCTGGCCGCTGCCTGGGTTCTACAGATATCTCTCTTGGAAGGCTTATTGTTGGGTAGCATCGTAGGTTCGACCGATGCGTCCGCAGTGTTCTCAGTGCTGCGTTCGGGAGGGGTCAGTTTGCCCAAGCGGATATCAGCCATGTTAGAAGTGGAAAGTGCCTCGAACGATCCAATGGCAATCTTTCTAACGATTGGTTGCATCGAAATTCTGTTAGGTAATGTCACTTTCGGCCCTGGACTCTTCAGCTTGTTCGTGATGCAAATGTTGGTAGGTGCAACGTGTGGAGTTTTAGGTGGTTACGCTGCAAGTTGGCTAGTCAATAAGATCGAGCTTGGGGCTGCCGGTATGTATCCGGTGCTTATCACAGCCTTTGGCCTATTGACATTTGGAATGGCTTCCAAGCTTGGAGGAAGTGGCTTTCTAGCAGTTTATCTTGCCGGAATGATCATCGGTAACAAGCCTATCGTTTTTCAACGCGGAATCCGTTTATACCATGATGCTATCGCTTGGCTTTCCCAAATCGTGATGTTCGTCGTATTGGGGCTACTGTGTTTCCCAAGTCGTCTGTTGGACGTAGCCGGCAAAGCCCTTTTGATTAGTGTTGTGTTGATTTTCGTGGCACGCCCTATTGCCGTATTGGTTTCGGCATGGCCTTTTCGGTTTACATGGAAGGAGCTCACGTTTATTTCATGGGTGGGACTCAAAGGTGCCGTACCAATTACACTCGCAACATTTCCACTGATGTTGGCAACCGCCGAAAAGCCATTGCAAGCGTCCCTCTTGTTTGATGTGGTGTTTTTTATTGTCGTCGTGTCGGCGGTGATTCAAGGATCAACATTAAAACCCGTTGCGCGCTGGCTAGGTCTTGAGCGGCCGCGGGAGCCAGAGCCACCACTGACCCTTGAAATTTCGTCACTCCGCCACGTTAATGGTGAGGTTGTGGATTATGCGATCGGTGAAAATTCTCGAGCGGCCGGGCGTAGAGTGAAAGATCTGGCATTACCCGAGGGAGCGGTCATCGCACTGATTGCACGAGGTGAACAGATCGTGCCACCTCAAGGTAACACCTATATTCAGTCAGGCGACCACGTAATATTAGTACTTCGGACGGGAATTCAGCCCCTAGTGAACCAAGTTTTCGGTAGCAACTCTGAAGTTCGGGGTGAAATCCCCAAAGCGCTGGAGTTTCCGTTACGTGCATCAACGACGGTAAGCAAAATTCAAGAGCTTTATGCGATAGAGATGAATGCTCCGCCTGAATGTACGCTTTCCGATGTCATGTTCAAGCACTGCGGGCCGTCACCGCAGGTGGGCAATGCCGTCCGTTTTGGTCAAGTAAGTTTTCGAGTGCTCCGCCTATCAGGTGCTGGCCAGATCGAAATGATCGGTATGTCTCTGCTGCCGCTGGAAGATCAAATAGCAACGTCAGCCAACCACGCATCTCGCAAATCCTAAGCTTGACGATGCTCGCCCCGGATATCCAAGAGTCGCTTCTCTTCCTGCCTCGGTTGTCCAAAGGCAAGCCCGAGATCCATGAGAAGCGGCTACGCCCGATTGCGGCCATGTTAAGTTGGGAGGAGCAGCGAGCGGCGTGGAGGGAGATTGAACAAAATGAGGATAAAGGCGTCATTCGACAGTTCATAAATCTTTAACGTTAATACCGTCTTCTTTACGGCAGAATATAGGTGGAAACGGAAGTTCTCTGGTGCTAAAATCCAGCGACATTCTCGTTTAGCAAGTGTACTGAGTCAGCACGCTATGGGTGTATTTACAAGTAGTATTTTCGGAAATGATTTGGCAGCAGATGTTCGCGACGAGTATCTGGAGGTTCGCGCGACGGAAGGTTCGATTGACGCAGCTGTTAAGCGAGTGCGAAAGGTTTTTGCCGAACCGATGCGTGATGCTGATGACCGTCGAATTGTTTTCATTGCGATGGCGGCAACTCAGTCCTTGGCAAATGAAATTTCGGAAGATGTCCGTACGCAAGCATTGAAAGCCATCGCTTGGTGCGAATCGCCGTTACGAGATCCTGAGGATTTTCCTTTCGATCTTAAATCGTTGATCTCGCTTCGCGAAACCTTGGGAGGCGCGAAGGCTGTCGCGAAGCCTTCTCCATCGAAAAAGTCCAAGCAGCCAGCGTTTGCTGGCGGAGAGCTTGTCGCCGTATCACTACCCAATGATGGTGGCGAATTGCTGTTGTTCGTTGCCGGACCGTCGAAGAAGATTGCGGATACCCTCCGGATAGTCTGGCTCTTTGATGCCGAAGTAGATAACGCAACAGAGGAATCTGTGCACGCCTCACTTATAGCTTGGCGCAACTATCGGCAAGTTTGGCCTAATGGTCTGGGGCGTCGCATAGGTTGTAACGACGCAAAGGGTGATCTAACGACACGGAAGCTGCGAGTGCTGCTTCGCGGTATTTCATTGCCACCCGAATTTGATCAACGCATGAACTCGTTTGGCGAACTTCATAAAGCTTCAGATCTGCCTTGGGTTGTAGAACATGACCAGCACGATTGGAAGTCAGCAAAGTGGGTGGTCGATCCGGAGGTAGAATCGACGACAGTATATTTCTAAGAAAAATCATAAATCATGCCCAATCGTGATTTTATGGCACTAGGCGATGACCATCGAGGTTTGCTGGAGTTTATATTTCAGGCAAACGATTGCCGAGTGTTCGAGTCGTACTCTCTGTTGGGACGTGAAATTGCTGAGTTCAAATCAGTTCGCGACATCGAGACTCACTACGGAATGACGGACTGGATCACATTTCCAGATACTTGGATTAACCTCGTCCTCTAATCCGTTGAGTAGGGACGAACGTATTTTTTACTCGATCAATTTGTTGCGAGG
>DAIRSD010000347.1:0-5335 GCA_036804625.1 Aureliella sp.
ATTCCGCTATCGGCAGCCGAGCGTGCTGGCAACTTACTCTTTAAGAGCTGGATTTTCTCTTTATGGAACCACACCCGTACGGGCTGCTTAGCCTAGCGCCACCTGTCATCGCCATTGTGTTGGCAATTCTGACTCGGCGATTGGTTACCAGCATGCTGATCGGCATTTTTGTTGGGGCCTTGTTGACTCAGTCTGGGAATCCACTTTGGGCGCTAAGCGACTTTTGGGAGGTGCATCTGTGGAAGCCACTAGTGGATCCGACTCGTCTGCGCATGTTCTCGTTCACACTGCTGATGGGCGCGCTGATCGGAGTGATTTCGCGTAGTGGTGGGATGCGCGGCCTGATCGATATCGTCACGCCTTGGGCTCGTTCAAGACGTGGCGGTCAGTTGCTGGTTTGGCTGATGGGAATGGTGATTTTTTTTGATGACTATGCTAATTGTCTGCTGCTGGGCAATACCATGCGACCGATCACCGATAAGCTGAAAATCTCGAGGGAAAAATTGGCTTTTATCGTCGATTCCACTTCTGCGCCCGTCGCTGGACTAGCGATCGTTTCAACTTGGGTAGCTGTCGAAATTGAATACATTCGCAGCGGACTACTGAACATCAACGGTCAGTTTGACGCCCAGGCGGTCAACCTGTTCATTCAGACGATTCCGTATCGTTTTTATATGTGGGCTGCACTGCTGCTGGTGCCTCTGATTGCCATCCTGGGCCGAGATTTTGGTTCGATGTTGGTAGCCGAGAGAGAACGATGGAGCAGTGACCAGGTGAACTCGCGCCATCCGGCAGTGAACTCACTCGATTCGATTGCCAAGTCATCTGCCTGGTACAACGCCGTTTTGCCGATAGTTCTCACTGTACTGCTAGTCGTTTATTTTATCTATCACACCGGGCGATCTGGTGCTGGTCCTAACGCGTCAATTAATGAGATTTTGAGCCACGCCCAGTCCTCCGTCGCTCTCCAGTATGGGGCCTTCGGAGGTCTGATGTTGGCTATACTGCTGGCTAGAACTCAAAAGCTGCTCAGCCATGATGAGGTGCTAGCGGCTGCTGCGGCGGGTGCTCGTCTGGTTGCTCCTGCCATTCTAATCTTATGGTGCGCAGCGTCCATGTCGCTAATGACAGGCAACAAGTCGATCGACGGCAAGTCTTCTCAGGGTTTTGAATTCCAAAACCATCGCTTATACACTGGAGACTATCTGAAGTCAGTCTTAGTCGCGCCGGTATCCGTCGGTCAAGCGGATAGTGAATCCAATAGCTCAGGCCCGGATAGGAATTCCCTGGGCGGTTCGCAAACAGATGTTGTTACGGGGCAATTGCAGGCACGATTCCCGCTGCCACTTCTGCCAACGATTGTATTCCTAGTCTCGTGCATAGTTGCCTTTGCTACTGGAACTAGTTGGGGTACGATGGGAATTCTGATGCCAATCGTAGTTCCAATGACCTACGCTCTGGTTGCGACAGTCGCTTCGGACCAGATATTGCAACACCCCATCATGCTGGGGACGGTTGGCAGCGTTTTAGCGGGAGCCATTTTTGGAGATCATTGTTCGCCAATCTCCGACACCACTGTCCTGTCGTCGCAGAGCAGCGCGTGCGACCACATCGCACACGTGAAGACTCAAATGCCTTATGCGCTTAGCCTAGCTGCTATCAATATCCTGCTGGGGACACTTCCACTGGGTCTGGGGGTTTCACTATGGTTGCTGCTGGTCTTACAAATGATAGCAATCGTACTGGTGCTGTTACTTCTGGGACGGCCCGTCGAATCGAACTAGACCAAAGAATCTCCCTTCCCATGGCAGCGCAGATATTCTAGTCTCCTGTCTTAGGGCGTGAAATGCTAATACATTGTCACTTCACTATTGCGAAACCCAACAAGGGAGATCAGGGATGATCAGCGCTCTTGATGTCAGTACTAGCGCTTTGGTGGCGCAGCGCATTCGCCTGAATGCGATCTCGGCCAATGTGGCCAATGTCAGTACTTTAAAGAACGAAAACGGTGAAGCAAAGCCCTACCAGCCGCGATTCGCAGTTTTCCAGACTGATGAAAACTTGGTTGCCAGCGGAGGAGCGGCCGGGGGGAAAGTTTCTTCCGTCGAAACCAATGATGCCGAGCCACTCTATCGCTACCAGCCCGAGCACCCGTTAGCGATCAAAGAAGGACAGTGGAAGGGATACGTTGCCTACCCGAATATCAATTTGAACGAACAAATGGTCGACGCTTTGGAAGCAACGCGTTCCTACGAAGCCAACATTGGAGTGATGGAAATCACCAAAGGCATCGGACGTCAATCTCTGTCGATCATCGCCTAATTCACTTAAGCCTCAGCCGAGTCGATGCCCGTGTTGCCACTGTCCAGTCCGGGGATAACAAGACTACCTTTGCCGATTAGCCAACAGCTCAAAGCGGTTGGGCAACCGGCATCGCAACAGCCAGGCTCCTTTGTGGGCATGTTGTCGCAGGGCGTCCAGTCGGTCAATCAGGCCCAACAACATGCCGATGGTCAGGTTCACGAACTATTGACCGGAGGCGATGTGACTCAAGCCGAAGTCCTGACAGCGGTACAAAAAGCTGATATGGCTTTTCGACTGCTGGTTCAGGTAAGAAACAAACTGATGGCAGCCTACGAAGAGCTGAATGCCATTCGAGTTTAATCGCCTGATGGATCATCTCTGGGCAGAAAGCAAATCTTCATTTTCAACTAAAGTCACCTAAAACTTTGTCATGAATGCGTTCAGTGCAATCGGAAAACAGATCAGCGACTTAGTCATGTCCATGACACCAGCCGCCCGAATCATGGCCGGACTGATGGCGGCAGTGGTTGTTGTCAGTTTGGGCTGGATTACAGTTGGTGGTGGTGCCACCACCAAACAAGAGTACCTGTTTGGTGGCCGAGATTTCTCGGATGCCGAATTGTCAACCTGGGAAGCTGCCTTTGGCGATGCTCAGTTGGGGGCTTACGAGCGAGTCGGACAACGAATCAAAGTGCCAGCCGCTCAAAAGGACCTCTACTTAAAAGCCCTCAGCACTGCCAACGCATTGCCTCGAAATTTCAACAGCTACATGGATTCGGCCCTATCCAACGGAAGTCCATTTGACCCCAATTCATTGATCGATAAGCGTGCAATGTTAGCCCGCGAACAGCGTCTGGCCCACATGATTGAAGGTCTCAACGGAATCGAGCAAGCGTTTGTCAACTACGATGAACAGCGTGCAGGGTTTGGTCGCAAGACGGATCGAGTATGTAGTATTGCGGTACGTGGTCGAAGTGGTTACACCATACCCGCGAATCAGTTAAGAAGCATCGCCAAGCTGGCCACCAATTCGTTTGCCGGATTGACCGAGGACAATGTCACGGTTAGCGATCTAAATAATCCTAACAGCGTGTTTCGTGGCAATAGTGATCCCAATGCTCCGGAAGATAATCCTTACTTCACCGCGCAAAACCTCTGGGAAGAGTACTATGAAAAAAATCTGAACGAGTTGCTTGATTCTTACGAGGCAAAAATCGCGGTGAATGTCGTGCTGGATCCTCGATTGGTTTCTCAGTCAGAGCAGATCGAGTATCGGCAGCCCATGACAGTGCAAACGTCATCCGTTTCGCGCAACTCAGAAAATGCCAAGGCCGCACCGGGCGGGCAGCCGGGTGCCAGCCCCAATGGTGTTTCCAATCAGGCCACGTCGCTGTCGGTTGATGCGACTGGGCAATCATCCAAGACCAAAGAGACACAGGAGAACGAAAAGAAAGTAGCCGGACATCAAGCTACCGTAGAAAAGACGGCTGGGCTAGTTCCCAAATCGGTTTCTGTCAGCATTGGAATTCCCGAATCGCACTATCGCAAGATCGCCAAGCATCGCTTTTTGGTGAACAACCCGGACAAGACAGAAAAAGCTGCCCCGGCTCCGACCGAAGGCGAGCTTGCAACGATCAAGGCCGATGAAGAACGAGCCGTAAGGGCTGCGGTGGCTACGATACCGGTCGGTATTCAAGCCGGTGACGATCGCAAAGCTTATATCGAAGTCTACAGCTTTACCGATCTGCCGGTGCCCGAGATTCCAGGCCCAAGTCTGGCCGACACTTCGCTGGCTTGGATGGGACATTACTGGAGTACCCTAGCCTTGCTGGGCTTGGTGTTGGTCAGTCTGCTGATGATGTTCAATTGGGTCAAAGCTCCCACTTCGCAATCCTCCGCGGAAAAACGCTTCTCGGAAGGCTTTGGACTGCAAGTGCCAGAGACGCCCGTGGACAGCTTGGAACTGAGCGACGAGGCGCAATCAGATGGTTCCGGTCGCAAGAAGCCAGCCGCATTGGAGTTGACTGGTCAGGATCTGAAAGAGGATCTATCCATGATCATCAAAGGAAACCCAGACGCAGCGGTCAACTTGATCAAAACTTGGATCGGCGAGGCTGCATAAACTTAGCTCAAACATATCCGTATCGCCTAGCGTAGTCGCTACAATAGCTTAAGACCTCACGTTCCCATTCTGGATCATCCCGGTGCCGATTGGTTTGATACTGATCGTGCCCAGCCAGTATTTTTTTGAGGTTGGGAGCCGCTGCACCAAAATCGCCCAGTTGCAATCGATCGTACAGCATTCTGACTGTACTCAGTGGATCGGCCACCAGGTCTTCGTAGCGCAAGTCGACAATTTGATTCTCCGGGATTTGTGGGCGTGCCGCATCGTAGCCAGCGTACATCCTGCGGAGACACTCAGCCACATAGCGTTTCATCTCGGCATCGGTGTAGCTATCCTGCAAGCTCTGCACTTGATCCAGTGAACTCCATAATCGCATCGTCGATGGAAAAAGTTGTCGTGGATCGCGAGTCAAATGAATGAATCGAGCCTCGGGAAACAGCTCGAATAGCAATTTTAATCGCCCTGTGTGTGGCGGGCTTTTTAAAACCAGACGTTTGCCTTGATTGGCTAGTGTCACCGCTTTGAGAAACCACAGGAAATTATCCTTCCAGTGCTGCAACTGGCTGCTGGTCAGACCAGTCATGTCTAGGTATTCCAAATGAAGCGGCTGAGTTTGCGGGAAAGCCAAACGCAAATAGGGCGTGGGTACCCCCAGATTCATCAGCGCGAATTCATCCTCTTGCGGCAGGTACCAGCCAGCCGCCATGTTGTCCATCGGTCGCTTTTCGGGTACTAGGAAACCGCCATATTTGGGAATCCAGGGGCTGATCAAAAAATGCGATGGTGCAAAACACTGGTAGGGCGTGGGGCAGGGCAGTTCAGGGGTGGTCACCAGCAGTTCGTGCAGCAGCGTAGTGCCACTGCGCCAGTGCCCAAGAATAAAGACTGGAGCCTGCTGGAACTGGG
>DAIRSD010000348.1:0-5331 GCA_036804625.1 Aureliella sp.
ATGCGGCTCAAGGCGATCAACGTACCAATGTCTTGCAAGCCCCTCGTGTAACCATGTTTGATGGTCAATTTGCTTCGATCAACGACACCGTATCGCGTCCGTTTGTGACTAGCCTAATACCCGTGGTTGGCGATTTTGCGGTGGCTCAACAGCCGGTAATCGTTGTTCTGAATGAAGGAACCATTTTGAATGTTCAATCCACGGTATCACAAGACAAGCGGTCCGTGCGGCTGACGCTAAATCCCAACTTCTCGCAAATCGACAAAGTGGACACCTTCACGTTTGAGGGCTCTCGACGTACCACTACCAATTCATCGCGACGAGGCGACAACATCCTTGATCCGGATGATGGTTCGGTGGATGAAGAGGATGAAGAAGAAGAAACCGTGATCTCCGGTACGACAGTACAGCAGCCAAGTTTCTCCAATACCAGCGTTTCAACAACCGTCAGTGTTCCTGATGGAGGTACCATTCTGCTGGGCGGTATCAAGCGTATGCGAGAAAGCAGAATTGAGCGCGGTGTACCGGTTCTAAGCAAGATTCCTTACTTGAACCGCTTGTTCAAGAATACCGCCATCGGTCGCGAAACAAGCACTTTGATGATGACGGTTACTCCTAGAATCATCATCCTGGAAGAGGAAGAAGAGAAATACGGTGTCAATCCCTCATAACTTGGCAACGTGATTTTTAGAAGCATCGATCAGCATTTTCGTCATCGCCAGCCAAAGCATTTTAGAAACAGACAAGAGCAGAGCCCACTTGAAGTAGGCTCTGTTTTGTCATTTTGTATGAGCCAGTGCCTAATTTACTCAGGCTTAAGTACGACCACCGCTAATGGTGGCAAATTCAACTGCAACGAAGCTGGGCGACCGTGGTGCTGATGCTGGCTGGCCATGACACCAGGATAATTGCCTACGTTACCTCCAGCGTAGTATGCGGAATCGCTGTTAAAAAGTTCGCGGTAGTAGCCAGCCCGGGGAACTCCCAACTGATATCCATGCCTGACAACAGGCGTGAAGTTGCAGGCAACCACCACAAAGTCTTCTGGATCTTCGGCCTTTCGAAGGTAGGCTATCACGCTGCTGTCGGCGCTCATGCAGTCGATCCACTCGAATCCATCTGAACTGAAATCTAACTGATGTAGCGCTGGCTGCTGGATGACCAATTTGTTCAGATCGGCAACTAAGCGTTTCACACCCGCATGCGTATCCCAGGCCAGGAGATCCCACTGAACCTGAGAGTCGTAATCCCATTCGTGCCACTGAGCGATCTCGCTACCCATAAAAAGTAGCTTTTTGCCAGGGTGGGTCCACATATAAGAATACAGCAACCGCAAGTTGGCGAACTTTTGCCATAGATCTCCGGCCATTTGACTAATTAGAGACCCCTTGCCATGCACCACTTCATCGTGTGATAACGGAAGCGTAAAATTCTCGGTAAAGGCATA
The DNA here is from genome assembly GCA_036804625.1 of Aureliella sp. Taxonomy (GTDB): domain Bacteria; phylum Planctomycetota; class Planctomycetia; order Pirellulales; family Pirellulaceae; genus Aureliella. The sequence continues at coordinate 1,448 of DAIRSD010000348.1, forward strand.
GATCAGGCTGAAGGTCAGTTCGTTGTGGTGGTGTTTGCGGTGAATTGGTTCGTGACGCATGTATCGCAGGGTGTCATTCATCCAGCCCATGTTCCATTTGACTGAAAATCCCAAACCACCGTGATTCGTGGGTCGGCTGACACCTGGCCAAGCAGTGGATTCTTCTGCCAGCGTGAGCACACCAGGATATTGCGAATGAACCTGTTCGTTGAATTCGCGCAGCAAGTGAATTGCTTCTAGATTCTCACGTCCGCCATAACAGTTGGGAATCCACTGTCCCTCCTGCCGACTGTAGTCCAGATACAGCATGCTGGCTACTGCGTCGACTCGCAGACCATCGATATGGTACTTGTCCAGCCAGAACAGAGCGTTGGCAACCAAAAAATTTCGAACTTCGTTGCGGCCATAGTTAAAGATCATCGTTCCCCAGTCAGGATGTTCGCCCTGGCGCGGATCAGCGTGTTCAAACAAAGCAGAGCCATCAAACTCGCGTAGGCCGTGTCCATCTTTGGGAAAATGAGCGGGCACCCAGTCGATAATTACGCCGATTCCATGCTGGTGACAGTGGTCCACAAAGTACATAAAATCTTCAGGCGTACCATAGCGACTGGTCACACTGTAATAGCCGACTGTTTGGTAACCCCAAGATCCGGTAAACGGATGTTCGCTAATGGGCATCAGTTCGACATGTGTAAAACCCATCTCCTGGCAGTAAGCTACTAGCTCGTGAGCGATCTTGCGATAGTTCATCCATCCATGATGGCCCTCAGGATCACGTTTCCATGAACCCAAATGCAGTTCGTAAACATTGATGGGTTGGTTCAAAGGATTCTTAGCCGCTCTGTGCTCCATCCAATGATGATCGCTCCAAGTGTATCGATCCAGCGTTGCGACCATGGACGCAGTGCGCGGCGGCAATTCGGCGTAAAATCCATAAGGATCGGTCTTGTCTACCGTCGCTCCACCACGCATCTTGATTCGATACTTGTATTTCTCGCCTGCCGCCAAACCTGGCACAAACAGCTCCCATATTCCGGCAGGAATGTGTTTGCGCATCAAATGCCCAGAGCCATCCCAGCGGTTGAAATCGCCGACCAGTTGGATGCTTTCGGCATTGGGAGCCCACACGGCAAAGTTCACACCGCTCACGTCGTCAACGGTGCGCTGGTGCGCGCCCAGTTTGTCATAAATCCTCCAGTTTCGACCTTGACCGTAAAGAAACAGGTCAAAATCAGTCATCACTGGCTGGACAGCATAGGGATCGTGCATTTCAGTAATTTCACCGTTCTTTGATGCGACTCTCAGTCGATAACCAGATTTCTCAAATCCCTCCACGGAGCATATTGCTTCGTAGAACCCCGATGGATGCACTCGCCGCATCGGCCGCACCGATTGGTGATGTCGATCAACCAACCAGACCTGCTCGCTGCCGGGCAGGAAGGCACGGACCGACAGAGCTTGGCGGTCTCCACATTCGATCGGATGAGGCCCTAGCAACTGAGCTGGGTTCTCAAGCGTGCCTTCTACCAAACTGCTAATTCCTTGTAACGAAAGCTGCGTCCGCACATCCATCTCCGTTGTTATTCAGTGTAAAGTGATTTGTCTTGAATTACAATTTGGCAACCGTTGGGGTAAGCCAACGTTCTAAAAATGCTTGGACTCAGGGAAGACCAAGGTAACCCGTGGCTTGACGTGGTTTGCCAAAGTGCATTAACGTCCTATTATTGCCCTAAAAATGGGTCCTAACGCACGGATGCGTGTCGTAAAGTTCAGGTCCCGTAACCAGCGGCCATCGAGGCAGACGGTTCATTGATGGCCTGCAGCCAGCTTGCCGCCATTTCCCACCACTGCCTACGTTGGCCGCAATCGGCAAGTTTTGTTGGCGCACGGCGATCCGCTGCACGGTTCACCACATATCGACTTCCCCTGGGTTGATATTCCAACATTCCAGATTGCCAACTGCGACCATTCCATTTGTCCGACTGACTGGGCTGAGCATTAGTTACGAACGACTGGGCGAAATTCAAGCGACCTCGCTGAAAACGACAGGCAACCTCATGGTACTGTAATGCCACGGCCACGCGTTGCCATAGATCCGCGTTGCGTACCGGCCGCAGCATCCCAAAGCTTTCCCACTGGTAATTGGTTTCTCGCCAATTGGGCAGTCCAAACCTGAGACCTCGATCGACATAGCGACTGGTCGTAATCAACTGCACTTGGCCGTTTTGCTCAAGCGACTCCAGCCCGCGAACAACGCTCAACAAGGCAATGCGGTCGCGGTGAATACTGGGTTCCTTGTCAAAGGCTTCCAGGCGCTGCGTGCCATCGACTCGCTCCAACACGAAATGCCAATGTCCTGGCCCCGTAAATTCTTCTAACGGCTCCAGAATGCCTTGGGCTGCCACCACTCTGGAATCGCAGTACAGGAAAAACTGTGGCAGTAGTCTTTGAGGTGCAATCATGATTGAACTTTCGACAAAGGAGGCGGACCGTGATCCAACCCTGGTCCTAACAGGCAATCGTTTGCCCCATCCTTGGTCGGCCTTTCGTTGGTTAAAAAATGGGCTGTTAACCCAATTTTTCGCCTCGGAAAGCCAAATGCTCCCTAAGCTGCACATAATACCCGCAGCGCTGAACACCCGCTTTATCGACGCTGCCTGAACCTTCCATCACTCCTATTGGAACATAAATTTTACCTAACCGTCATCGACTTCCCAATACTCAGATTTTATCGATAAGATGGCCCCTCACAGATCGGTAGCACCAGCTGAAGTTTAGAGCCGGAAGCGCAAGCGGGCGGAGACCAGATCGGAACCGTGGCAATTGGCTTTTCGTCAAATCATTACCAATCAAAGGGATAACGCTTTCGAAGCGAGGTCTGTCGGCGCTGACGCTTTCGGCTCTGAGGTCAATCGATTCTTGATGGCATGTACTGAGCGCGATCCTGCAACAAATCAGGCACGGCGGCAACGATTTGGCCTTGAGCTATCCGCGGGATTGGGAAATGGTTCAGAATTTGCACCTAACGAATGGCTCGGCGAATTGCTGATATGTTCTAAACCTTGAAAATAATAGAACTTGGGAGAAATTTCATGAACGCAAGAACAGTGTGGGCGCTCGTGGGCATTGTCATTTTGGCAGTTTTGGCAAAGTTGGTTACCTGGCCAGATAACGGCCCAGCAGAGGGGGATAGTCAAGCTTATGCGCAGCAACTTGCCGAAGCTGAAGGGGCTCAGCAGGACCTTATCGACGCTCAACGACTGTCGGGAGCTTTTCGGGCGGCAGCCAAAATCTTGCGTCCATCGGTCGTACAGATCAATGCCATGGTCAAGCAACGACCCATGCGGCGGATGCAGGAATTCCACCAGTTCCGCTCGCCCTTTGGTAATGATCTATTTGACGAACTGTTTCGCGAACTGGAAGGTCGACAACGCGCCCCAAGAGAACTCGAGCCTGACCAGGATGAAGAGGAGCCTGATGATTCGTCTCGACCTAACGTTCAGGCAGGTGTGGGTTCGGGAGTCATTGTTTCAGAGGATGGTTATGTTTTGACAAACAACCATGTGGTCGAACAGGCTGACGAACTGCAGGTCGAGTTGAGTGACGGCCAAGTATTCAAGGCCAGTGTCGTGGGCAAAGACCCCAGTAGCGACTTGGCAGTCTTAAAAATCGAAGCCACAGGACTGGCTGCTGCCCGCTTGGGCGACTCGGCTGCCATGGAAGTAGGTGATTGGGTCATCGCCATTGGCAGTCCGTTCGGTTTGGAGCAGACTGTCACAGCGGGAATCATCTCAGCAACCAATCGACGAACCGGGATCATACGCGGGGGATACGAGGACTTACTACAAACGGATGCCGCCAACAAACCTGGCAACAGTGGTGGC
>DAIRSD010000349.1:0-5329 GCA_036804625.1 Aureliella sp.
TAATCAATCAATACTAAAGACCGTTGCTACTCGGAAGCCCAAACGGTGTCGAGTAAGAGCACGAGCACGAGTACGATAATGCAGTCATTCCAGACTTTGGGCAGCACTTGGTGGTGGTGATCGGCGAGAAGTGTCCAAATTTTCTACCGGACGTGTGTCAGTGGTCGAGTCGCTACCGAAACATTTGTCCTCGCCCGGTAGCTTCATAGGCGTTTTGAAAGTGGCGTATCTTGGGCTGGCAGTTCGGATCGCCATTCCAGACCACCGAGATCACATCGAACCTGGCGGGTTGATTCAGCAACCGGTGACGCTTCAGATAGGTCAGCGCGGTGCGAGTGATCTTGTCTTGCTTGTCCAAGGTAACTGCGGCTGAAGGGTCCGCGTCGTGGTCGCTACGCCAAGTCTTTACCTCGACAAAGACGATCACCTGACGATCGACGGCGATGATGTCGATTTCACCAAGCCTTTGGCGGTGCCGTCGCGTCAGGATGCGATATCCCTGTCGCTTCAAGTAATCAGCCGCAATCCGCTCGCCGCCAGTGCCCAAGTCCTCGTCAGGTCGAGCCTGCCCAGCATTTTCTCGATTCCAAAAAATTAAGCCGCCGGTTCGTAACCAGCGGCTTAACGGTTCTAGCGGCTTGAACATGTCACACCAGCGGATGGTGTTTGTTTGAGTAAATAGGTGAGGACCTTAGACGCGACGCTCTTCCAGACGAACCGCCTTACCACTGCGATCTCGCATATAGTAAAGCTTTGCTCGGCGCACGATGCTCCTGCGCTTCACTTCGACCTTGTCAATTTTGGGCGAATGCAGAGGAAATTTACGTTCGACACCCTCCCCGGCAACAATGCGTCGGACGACAAACATTTCGCGAGTGCCGCTGCCACTGCGAGCAATAACCAGACCGGAAAAAATCTGGATACGCTCCTTGTTGCCTTCCAAAATCTTGGTGTGTACGTCTACCGAATCACCCACTTCAAACTGTGGAACATCAGCCTTTAGCGAAGCCTGCTCGACTAATTCCAATACCTTTTGGCTCATTACTACCTAAACTCCCAATTGAATTGCATACCTATCAAGCTAACGCCAGAGACCGTCTTTCAGTCACTAGCCAGCACTCGTTGGATTCTTAGAACTCATTATCGTCCTCAATTTCGCCTTGGTTGACTAGATCAAATTGTCACCGGATGCCGAGATTCCCACCCCCCAAGTGGTGAATGCGGTCGAATCTCAGCCAGAATTGTGCAAAACCTTAAGTTAGCCGAGCGGCAGAACTGTAGCTACCGTCGCCAGACGGTGGTCTTGCTCGATAACCACCGTCTGGCGACGGTAGCTACGGTAAATTTTCGAATGCCTCACTGCTCATTGCTTTCGCCTGCGCCGCAACTCCAATTCACTGGATTCGGGGTCAAACCAATCCCAGGTTTGATCGAGAGCCTGGTCCACGGCCTGCAGCCTTGCATCGGTGGCAGATTGAGAGCTACGGGGTTCGCCCTCTCCGCTAGAACGTTCATTCAGACGATTGATAACCCAAAGCACGTCCACAGCAGAGACTCTCCCGTCACCATTGACGTCGTAAAACAGAGGCTTCAGCGGATTGTCTAGATCACCGACTAACCTGGAGCCGGGTGAGTTAAGCAAATTGATTATCTGAAGGGCGTCAAAAGCTGTGGTGCGTCCATCGCCATCGACATCTTCCGTTACCCAAGGATTCTGCTTGACCGTTACCGGAACTCCGATGCGCACTCGCGCCGCCTGCGAATCTCCGATCCTGGGATCGTGAATCACGTAATGCAGCGTGGCAATCCCTGTAAAACCTGGGGCCGGAGTGAATCGTATCATACTCTTACCCACAATCTGCGCGATTCCCTGAGCGCTGACGGGCGAAGTACTGATCCGAATCGTCAGGTCGGACAATTGGCTGGAGGGATATTTGTCGTTGGCCAGCACCCCGATATCCACGGTCGTGCCCATTGAGGTGATGGCTTGGTCTTCCGTAGCGGTCAAAATGTCGTCGTCTTCGACAGTTAAGACCGCCGTCCCATTTAAGTATCCTGTTGCGGAAGCCGTAATGGTGGGGCTCTGCGATTCATCAGGAATCGTGTCATTGACGACGGTGACCGTGAAGTTGGTACTGGCGACTCCTGCCGGAATCGTGACCGTCGCCGGCACAGTTGCTTCGGAGGTATCGTTACTGGACAGACTGACCAGCAGGCTGTTTGTCAGCGAACCGGTGCGTGACAAAGTTGCCGAGACACTGCCAACGCTCTCGCTGATCGAGTTGGTCGCAAGGGACAGGCTCAGAGCGGCCTTTTCATCGTCCGTAACGGATAAAACAGCGGAAGCGGCTGAAGCGCCCGAAGCCGTCGCACGAATAGTTACCGATTGATCACCATCAAGGATCGTATCATTGACCGCAGTGATCGCAAACGTAGCAGAACCATTGCCCGCCGGAATGGTAACCGTGGCTGGCACCGTAGCTTCGGTGGTGTCGCTACTGGAAAGGCTAACGACCAGGCTGGAAGTATTCAGCCCAGTCCGAGACACGGTTCCAGTCGACCTACCACCATTTTCAGAAATCGTCGTTGGCGAAAGAAACAATTGTAGAGTCACCGCCTGGCTGGGAATCAAATCCACCTTGCGATTTTCACTTTGCACGACCACGTTGGAAAAAGAGACAGGCTGAGCTAAAGCACCGCCGGAAAAAGTGACCGTATAGGTGCCGGCCGCCACCTCCAAAGAATATCCACCGGACGGGCCTGTTTGCGCTTCAAAACGCGAACTACCCGCCGTAGCGACAACCGTCAAACCAGCCATACCCTCGCCCACCGTGTAAAAATTGTCACGCTGGATCAGGTCCGTGTAAGCGACTCCCGTGATGAAGACTTTGTTTGATGAACCACCAAAATCCTCAGTGACCGTAGTTGCGTTATAGCTAACTCCACTAATTCGATAGGTCCCGTTTCGTAAGCCAGTTCCAACTTCGTCAAAAATATCGTCTAGAATGTTTTGTCGATGCACGGCACTCTTGATCAGTATCTCGTGAGCCTTCTGAACGTTATTTGTCTGATCAATTGGACTGGTGGAATAGGGTAATGCGATATTCTCTCCCCACGAAACACCTTTGTATCCGGCCTTGGCTATACGAGTGCCAAAATCATCCCCCTGAGGATGTTTATGCGCAAAGTAGTTTCTATCCAACATATCCTGCGAGTGAGCCCTCGCAGCATTGATTAAGGCCTGATTAGGAGCCAGAGGCTGTTTCGGAGCGGTCGTGATGGTACCTGCAGGCAGCCCCTGAGTCAGGCTGACACCGTATCGAGCAACCTCCGCCGCCGGAGCCGCGCGACCTCGGTTGATCAGCTCCAGCAACAACTGCTCGTGGTTAGTCAGCGCCACAGCAGCCAAAAGTCGCCGGGATTCCAATTGTTCAAAGGATAACATCAATGACAACCACTTCAGACAAACGCGGAACCCAAAAACCGACCAATCAAGCCGGAAACACCTGGGGAAAACAGTAAACTCCCACTTAGGCGAGCGGCAGTTGAAAATCTACCGTATCTACCGTCGCCAGACCTGCTCCACGATACCGAGAACGGCTGCTCGGCTTGGTACTGCTCCATCGCAGTGACTGCCAATCATTCTAATCTCAACCAGATCACTTCACCTAGGCCATCAGTGCACAGATCACCCAGGCTGCGCCAGCCGGTTCTGGGGTAATCAGAGTAGGCTACTGGCAGCTTATGTTGGAGCCGCACAGGCAGATAGTCGCGTACCTGCTTCAGCAACAGCGGCAGGAATAGCAGCTCCGCTTGCTCGGGCCGCGTAAACCCAGGAATCGAAGCTGCACTAGGATCGAATTGTGATCCTGTCCCAGATCTATCGACAGCGCTTCGGGGGAGAGGAGGCTGGGACAGGCTATTAGCTGGAGAGTGATCGAGCAGCACGATGGTGCCGCGTCGCATGCCACATCCCAACGGTTGTTGGATCGCTCCACACGCAATCACCGTGCCGGCTATCATGCGCATGGCCAGACCACCACCGATTTGTCCTTGCACGATCAATAGGCCGCGTCGCATGCGGGCCGCAGCCCAACTGCCAACGTTCCCGGTCACTACCAGTTGTCCGCCTCGCATCCCGCGATTTTTGCCTGGTAATGCACCAGCCGTGTAATCGCCACTGTTTCCATAGATCATTACGGTTCCGCCGCGCAGTCCACTTCCGGCACAGTCGCCCGCGCTGCCATGCACGATGATCTTGCCGCCGGTCATCCCGTCGGCAAGGTGATGACCTGCCGATCCGTTCAGCTCGATCGTGCCGCTGCTGTGCTCATGCCCCAAGTAGTCGGCTCGACTAAGGTTCCCATTGATTCGTAGCACGTCTCGATCGCCGTCGGTCACTTGAAACCAACCACCCAAGCAAGACGTCTGGTCGCCGAGCCCAATCTTTTGCGCTAAGATTCTCTCGACAGGCAGATCTTTCAACACAGTCGGCGTCACACCTTGCAGGTTCATTCGCAGTCCTGTAGGTATCGATTGCACGAGATCCAAAACCAGTGGTTTCATCGCAAGACCTCATGCAGTCGGAAATGAAAAGGGCCCAGCTTTCCACCGTAGTTGCCAGCGGTGATCGCACACAAACCATGATCCAGTCCCGTGCTGCAAGCGGCCAGTATGCCGACTCGCATGGCGTGAGCCACGTCGGATTCAGTCAGTCCATCAATGACTACTTCCAGCGCCGCTGTTACGTCAGGCGGCAAGACTGAATCTGTCAGTGGCCGAAGCGATGGACAAAAAGCATCGTTGGTCGAGGCCCGGAGGGATTTGTACTTGGAGCCGACTTTTGATCCACTGCGCGCCACGCCGCCTGGAAATGGAATGATCACTCTGGGCAGCCGATCCATGGCTTGCTGAGCGGCCTGGCAGGCGATCAAGGCGCCACGCAGCGACCGGCTGAGCACTACAAAGTTGCCACCACCAATGGCTGACTGCCGAGCCGTCTTGTCCTCGCATACAAATTCCCCATCCATCACCGGCACTCGCCAAAAACGACGACCGCCAATACGCTTCGACTGCTGAAAACCGTCACCAAAATAGCGAATTTGATCACCCAATCGAATCTTCTTTTCGCCTTGCATGCCAGCAAACGCGCTGGTGGATGGACAGGTCAGTACACATTGCCCCACACGCCGCGTCAGTTGCTTTTCTAACTCCTGACCTGAAACCGCAAATAACAATACTGCCACACCGGGGCGGCCATCGGGAGTGTCTTCGGCGGGAATCTCAGCTTCGATGCACGCTTCACATCCACAGCCGGTCACGCTGGTTG
>DAIRSD010000350.1:0-5305 GCA_036804625.1 Aureliella sp.
AACTCCTGAGGCCGAGTCCAGGTCTGTACCAGATCGGTAGCGCTATTGAGATCGATTTCGGAACCACGTAATAAAATCGAGCCGGTTGTCGCATTGGATACTACCTGAACGCGCGGCAAAAAGCTAAGGAGTGCCTTTTCGATCTCAGTGACTTGTGCAGGTTCCACCTGAACCGAACGAGTCTGTTTGCTAGAGTCGATCGGTGATACGTCCAGTTCGGCAAGACTGTCCTTGATCAAGCGTTGGTCGCCAGGGGATGCGGCGACCAAGACGCGATCTGTGCTGGCAACTGTTTTTGCAGTAGGAGCTAGGGACTCGATGTGGCTTTTCAGTTCCTTAGCTGAAATGTGGTCAAGCGAATAGGCTACGGATTCCAGTTCAGGCATCGCGGTCTGTTTTTCGTTTAGTGCATCAAATGCGGCTTTGATCGCCGTTTGTTGACCGGGAATGACAAAGGCGCTCAGAATGCCGGCTTGGCCGTCTACTGAAATATTCTCACTGGGTATCAATTTGCGAATGAATTCAAGGGTCGTATCGGGATTGAGTTGCCCAAGCGCGTAGGCAGCAAAGACTGGTGTGGGCGGTGCGGCGGGTGCGGCCGGAGCTTGTGGAACCGGCACAGCGGCAATCAATTCGTTGATCGTTTGCATCTTGCCAGCCGTTTCGATCACTAACAACACAGACCCTGCTGCCAATGGTAGTGCCTTGCCGTAATTGCTCAGGTAAGGTTTGACCTCCTTCATCACTGCTTCCACAGGACGTTTGGCAAGTGGAAATTCAATGCTCACCAGCTCGAATCGACCGCGCTGTGGCAATTGATCCAGGGTGATTCTAGGGATTAGTTCCATCGGAATCGCATCGGACAGTTCCATCAACGTCAGCATTTTCTCGCGCCTGACCAAAGTGAAACCTCGGGTCATCAAAACGCTATTGAGCAGATCCAGAGCTTCGCTAGCGGAGTAACTGCGTGAATCGCTGTAGGTAAAAGCGCCGGGCGGAGTACGATCCATGACCAGAGTCAAATCTTGCTGGGTGGCAAACCAGCTAAGTACGTGATCCCACTTCATTTCCCGAAACTGAAACATCAACCTTTCCGATGGTCGATCTTCCTGTAGTCGCTCTTTTTGCTGGTCGGTCAATAGGGTAATCGCTTGAGTATCGAAGTCATGGCGGACAGCCATTTTGGCAGCATCATCGGCAGCCGCCGCCAGCGCGTTGGCTCGATCTATCAACAACTGCTGAATCTGAGCCCTCTGCACGTCGGTCAAGCTTAACCGATCGGCAACTTCAGGGTGAACCAGTCTGGAAGGGTCAATTTTGATTTCCTGGGCCAGTCCGTAAACATTCAATTGACAGGCAAATAGTAATAGGCCGAGTGTCTTGACTAGGAGTTGTCTTGTCATTTTTTTGAGCTGGGATTCGAAGATCTGGTCGAACGCTGGGGGGCGGGAGAGCTGTGAGAGTCGATTGGCTGTATGCAAAGCGGAGGCAGGGATACACAGGCGGGATGGTATGTCGAGCGATATGGAAAGATCCCTGGAATGGACTGCGTTCTGGGCTGTAGCTATCGAACGCACATCCTAAAACCTCGGCCTACAGTTTAATCCAGGTCCCTACATGCGGCGAACTAAAAATCGGAAATTCATCTGCAAAACCCCACCAATGGATGGTGTGGAAGGAGCGTTGCCAAACGATTCCCTAAGTGAGGCGACCGGCAGACGATGTTCTGCTTAGAATTCCAGCCCGACGCGCCGGAGAGTGAGTCAGTTGATTCGTTCGAAACTTCGAAACTAGGGCCTCAGGCTGGTATTGTATCAATAGCAAATTGCCTTAGATCAATGAATTGAATTTGGAATTAGCTATGGTCCTATTCATTCAGTCGCGGGTTGAGCGTGCAACACGTCTAGGGCGGAGAGATTTCGACCGGGTTTTCTAAGAGCGTGATGGTAGCTGCATCGGCATCTAATTGCGCTATGGCACCGATGGGCAAAGTCGCATTGGTCGCGATATGCCCCACAGGGAAATGGGACATGACTGGATAGGGTGCATTGTCGAAGTAATCACGTAGCACGCGCTGCATTTCGTCTTGAGTTTCTCCCTGCTGGTGCGAGAAATCGCCCAATATCACTCCCCGGACCTGATCCAGGATTCCGGCCAACCGAAGTTGTGAAAGCATCCGATCGATACGATAGGGTGCCTCGTCAACATCTTCCAAGAACAAGATCGAATCCGTTGCATCGATCGCCATGGGTGTGCCCAATGTAGATGAGATCAGCGTAAAATTGCCTCCCATTAGTCGACCACGCGCGACACCTCTAACCATCGTCTGTGCTGGACGGTTTGGTGGAGCAGAAATCACGTAGCCTCTCTCCTGCGAATAGCTTGCAGCAAACACGGCTCTTGTGAATAGACCGTCCGCATATTCGTAGGCTGGTTGGGAGCCCTGCCATAGCTCCGACATGGGAACCGGTGAATGAAAGGTAACCATTTGGCATTTTCGGGCAATTGCCAAGTGAAGGGCGGTGATATCGGAGTAACCCGTGATGATCTTAGGGTCGCGCCGTAAGGCATCATAATCCAAGCGATCTAAGATACGCGTCAGTCCATAGCCGCCTCGTGCGGGGAAGATAGCTCGCACCTTTGGGTTGCGAATCATGGCGTTTAGTTCTTCGGCTCGCTGTTGATCGCTACCGGCCAAATAGCCGGATTTTCGTCCGATGTCTTCGGGTACCAACACCTGATAGCCGGACTCTTGCAAGCGTTGTGCGTACGCCCGAATCTGGTTTACATCCACTGGGCTTGATGGCGCTACGATAGCGACTGTGTCCCCAGGGCGAAGCGCAGTCGGTTTGATCCAAGGCACCATTGCCTGGTGCTGCTGGCAAATCGCGATGCATGCCAGATTGCTTAGAAGCACTCCAGCGATGGCATTGCAACAGACAACATTTCGTAAAAATCTCATAATTTCCGTTTTCTGTCATTGGTTTTCGTCAATAGTCCTAGTGAATTCACCGACAATGCACGATGTGCAACTACTAGTCGAACTACGGTTGCCCTAAAAAACTCAAGACCGCCTCCAGGCTTTCTTCAGGACTTTCCTCCATGGGAACGTGCCCGGTATTCTTGAGGACTACTAACTGGCTACTGGGTAGATCTTCATGGAAACGCTGCGCTAATTCTAAAGGTGTCAACCGATCTTGATCGCCCCACAGAATAAGAGTCGGTTGTTGAATGGTCTTGATAAGCGATATGTCGGGCGGAGATTGAGACTTGAATCGGTCACCAAGCGCCTGCCGATTTCCGGCTCGCAAGGTGAGTTCAAAGTAGCGATCGATCAACGTGTCGGTCACCTTTGTACTATCCGCATAGACATTTTCGACGCTCGACTGAGCCATGAATCGAGGCGTGATCCACTTCAAACCATGTTTGAGTATCGGAGTTTGCGCAAGGCGGAAGGCAAGTGGCGTGCTTTGAGCGGCAATTGGATATCCCGAAGAGTCGATCAGGATAAGCTTATCAACAGAATCAGGAAAGCTCGCGGTGTAATTCCAAGCGATGTTGCCACCCAAAGAGTTCCCGGCGAGCACAAAACGTGTAACATTGGACTGCTGTAGAAAGGCGTGTAACCACTGGACATAGTGTTGGATCGAATAGTCTCGGTCAGGAAAAGGTCCTGTCAGCCCAAAGCCTGGAAGATCGACTCGCAGCACCCGTCGCTGAGTGCTCAGGCGTTGTGCCCAAGCGTCGAACGTATGTAAGCTAGAACCAGTTCCGTGCAGTAGCACGATCGGCAACCGATCCGACGACATGCCCTCGTCGCGATAATGCGCTGAAGTATTCTCGACTTGCATAAATGCCGAAGGCGGCTGAGCATACTTTGGGCTCAGTTCTTCTACGGTACGATCACGATATCCAAACAGCGCAAAGGTGATCGCAACCAGAAACACAACCGCCACAAATGCAACTTTACTCAGCCGCTTTACAAAGTTCATTGCGTATCGTCCTTATCATGAATGGCTAGCTTATAGACAGAATATTACTCGGATATATCCGACCCCTCAATGCTAGGAGCCCAATTTGGGTCTCTGTCGGTTGGTTTCGTCCGGTAGATGACGACGATTCATCTGGTGTATTCGGCCCCAGGGTTCTCTCACGGCAAACTACCGATTACAATGCACGAAGAAGTGGGCATATGCTATGTGCCGTCACGAAAATAAGTAAACAATTCCAATAACCCTAAAGTACATAGACCTACAGATTGGATTTCTTGAATGAGACTCGTTTCGATTCCTTCCGGTTGGAATATTCGCCACCTCTTCATCGCACTTTTTGTTCTGACCTCAACAGGAACCATCCATGCCGTCGAAGTTGGATTTGGCGTGGTGGACGTTACGCCGGAGCTTACCGAAGAGCGGCCTGTGTGGTTGGCGGGTTACGGTCAGAATCGACGTGCCACAAGCGTCCACGACCCGATATTCGCTAGGGCTGTCGTGCTGCGTGATGGTGACCAGAAGATCGCCATGGTAGTAGCCGACGTGGTCGGAATTTTCTACCCGACGGTTATCGAAGTTCGTGAGCGGTTGCCAGGTTTTAGTTATATCATGGTTTCTGCAACACACAGCCACGAAGGGCCCGATACGATGGGACTTTGGGGACCATCACCGGTTAAGTCAGGCGTTGACCCTGAATACATGAAGCAGTTGGTGGACGGCTGTGTTAAGGCGATACAGCAAGCTGATGCTTCTGCTGCCAAAGCTACTTCGCGGTACGGTACCGCAACCGACGATACGCTATTGGCTGACACCAGACTGCCTAAGGCGTTCGACGGAGTTATTCGCACGTTGCGATTCGAATCAACTAACAAGAAGTCAACCGCTGGAATCGTTCTGCAGTGGAATTGCCACCCCGAGGCGATGGGTTCCAGAAATACCGAGATCACCGCTGACTTTCTGTATGCAACCATTGGGCAGCTCGAGAAGAAGTACAATTGCCCGGTGGTCGCTTTTACAGGTGCCGTGGGTGGCCTGATGGCCCCACCTCGAGGAGTGATAAAGAACGATAAGGGTGAGGTGCTGGGGGAAGGCGACTTTGAGTACTGCAGGCTGTACGGGGAAGCGGTTGGGCACTTGGCGATCAAGGCCATTGACTCCGAGCAGCCAATCGAGCTGTCTCCCATGAAGGTTTCTGCAAAGGTGATCTCGTAGCCCATGGACAATACTATCTACCGTCTGGGAGACATGATGGGGCTGATAAAACGCGACGTCTACGACTGGAGTGGCGATTTTCGTGTCTTGGGCGACAAAGT
>DAIRSD010000351.1:0-5265 GCA_036804625.1 Aureliella sp.
TAAGGGCAGCTTCGGTCTTCGTTCATTTGAAAAACCCTTTAACTTGGGTTACTTAAGCCCTTGGTGGCAGCGGTATCGACAAACGGGCGTCGGGAGGCAGGGCTTCATCCATAGCATAGGTTTTTGTCAGCCAGCAGCTTGTAAAGCGGGGAAGTTTCTAGGGTCAGCCAGCCTTGGCTGCTGGGATGGCGCGGCGTGTATCGGTTGCCAGGAATTTTCGCGTTATGCGGCTTCTATCAATTTTGCTGGATCATTGTGCCGATATCTACGATTATCCGCTTACCAAAAGATTGCGCATCAAACTGAAGAAAGCTATCAAAAGTGCGAAACGCAGTGCCAGCACTTGTTTGTCCGATGATTCGAATCGCGTTGTCATTGACAGCGACGGTCTTCGTGCTGCAAAGCCAACTGAGTCATGCGCAACAGCCCCCGTATTATCCTGATCTTCGCTTCCCTGCATTCGGCCACAGGCCACCAGCAGCTCCCATCCCAGGGACACAGCAGCTCCCATCCCAGGGACACAGCACCTTTCCCAGGGCAGCCCAGGGACACAGAGGTCCGGCCCAGGGACACAGCAGTCTGGCAGCCCAGGCACAGGTCAGCCCAGGGACACACCACTTTTCGACTCCCTACTCAGCTAGCCAACCACCAACAATAGGGACACACCTCCCTCAAGGAGGGATGGGGGTAGGTCCAGGTGGGATGGGGACACAGCTCTACGGCGGAACGTCAGTGCAGCCCAGGGCATCTGGCGTGCGCCCCTCATATTGGGGTAATCCCGCTTTTGGCTCTCAACAGTCACACCAAACTACCCAATTGAACCAAGCTGCGGATTCTCATACTGCAGCCTCTGACGCAGGTTATTTGCAAGCCTTCTACCAAGCTCATGGTCAATTGGCAGCCTACTCGGCACCCAACCAAGAATCTCCTGCTGGCGACGGTTTACTTGACGGCTCTGCGCTCGGGGGGAGTGATTCCAATGATCCGCTTGCAGGGATGGGACCCGCAACTGGAGGAATCCGATCTCCGCACGGTGCCGAAGTGCCATTGCGCACGGGTGTGCCGGAAGGGCAAGATCCACACATCGGACTGTTTTTGGAAAACTGCTATCCATCCGCCCTAACCTGCGCCAAGTGCCATCCCAAGGTCTACGAAGAATGGCGTACCAGTGCGCATGCTTATGCGGGTATCTCGCCCATGTTTCACAAGTTCGAGCAAGCACTAACTCAATTGAGTGCGGGAACGCTGGGGACCTTCTGCATGCGCTGTCATGCACCGGTGGCTATGCATGTGAACTTCCCAAGAGAGGGGTCGGTGGTGGATCACGAGCACGTCCTGCGTGAAGGGGTGACGTGCGTCGTTTGCCACCGGGTGCGCGAAGCCTACAATCGCCACAATGGAGAGCGAAGAATCGAACCTGGAAGCATCTTTGATCCCGTATACGGTGCCAGCTATGGTGAAGGGCTGGCTAAGGCGATTGCGGAAAAAGAGAAGTACAAGATCAAGGTCGACCCCAACGATCGTGGAGCTGGACAGCAGATCCACTTGAATGCCATCAAGTTTGATCAGCTCTCCGATTCCTCATTCTGTGCATCATGCCATCAGGTGGCCGTGCATCCGGGGATAGCACTGGAAGTTGTCTGGGCGCAGTATCGCGCAGGACCGGCCTGCAAAAAAGGCATCAGTTGCCAAGACTGTCACATGGGGGTCGTGCCTGGCAAGCCCTCAGGTTATGCAAATGATTATGTGGCCGAAATCGGCGGCAAGCCAGTCAACGAACCGAGGAAACATGCCAGTCACATGTTTTGGGGGCCCATCACACCCATCAGCCATCCGGGACTTTTCCCACACAACGAAAAGTCGCTACGCTGGAAGATCGACGATTGGCTTAGTTTCGATTGGCGAGCCGGTTGGGGCACTGAGGCGTTTGAGCGATCTGAGGCGGCAAAACAAACCGCTTTCCCAGCCTGCTGGAATTCCAGCGACGAGCAACGTGATGCAAGAAAAGTTCTCGATGCTAACTTGGCTCTTTTAGCCGTCAAACGCGAATCCTCGGTCGCGGTGATGGAAGCTGGATCGCAGGTGGATGGTCCTTACTTCAAGCACAAGCCCAAGGTCGCGAAAGATCTCCAATTTCATTTCGCTGTGAAAAACATCAGTGAGGGGCATAACATGCCCAGCGGCTCCTTGGGCGCTCAGCCTCAGTTGTGGCTAAACGTGGTGCTGATCAATCCGTCGGGATGTCGCATCTGGGAATCTGGTTATTTGGACAGCAACGGCGACTTGTGCAATCATCATTCGATTGATGTGACCCAAGGGAGAGTACCAGCAGATTTGCAATTGTTCAATCTACAAACTCAATTCTTAATCACAGGCGTTAAGGGAACTGATCGCGAGATGTACCTGCCGATCAACGTAGACATCGATCAGCTTCCCTTCCTGCGACCGGGAGCGCAGCCCATTACTGTACTCAACCATCCGCCGTTCATCCGCATGGAAGCGCATTCGCTCCCGCCCCTGGGTCAGATGATCTCCAGGCATCGCGTCCCCGCCTAACTGCTCCCGGAACCTTTCTCTTATCGAATTATCGTGCTACAGCGCAGTCGCATGGAGCCCATTTACTTCATGCGATTTGTCAACGCAACTCCTGAAATGGAGCAGCGGATGATTGAAAACACTCTGGATCTGCACCCTTACTCGATCCAATTTACTATCGAGTGATCCACGAAAAACGAATCCGCACAAACGCTAAATCGAATCAAAGTGCTGCATAATACTTACTCAACCAAATTCTAATAGTACGAAATACGCGATGATCGGTCCCAGATGGTTGATGCTCGGAAT
This sequence comes from Aureliella sp., assembly GCA_036804625.1. Lineage (GTDB taxonomy): Bacteria > Planctomycetota > Planctomycetia > Pirellulales > Pirellulaceae > Aureliella. The sequence continues at coordinate 2,845 of DAIRSD010000351.1, forward strand.
TGCCTTAGCACTAAGCTGCTTTTCAGCTTGGACTGGGCAGCTTGGCGCGCAGGTCAATCCAAGTTCCGATGCGACACCCAGTCAGCCAGCATCAGACCCCAAGCACAGTCCTTTGCCGCCTGATGCCGCTCACCCAAGAGCCACAGCGGCCCGCACACGTAGTCGCCAAGTGGTCTCGCTTTTGCCAGCGGATCAACCCAAAAAATCCTCTGGGTCTGGTCGCAAACAGACGATCGATCTGCGCAGCGGTTCATCACTGCCTGACGAGTCATTAACCGCTCGCTCGACGAACCGCGCACCGGTGCTGTTTGTTGGCGAAACAGAACGATCGCATCCGCAGGCTGACAATAGGGTCGATCTGTCATTCCCAGAAAAATACTTTGAAGAGTCGCAAGTCAGCTCGCCTACAGACGCATCACCCGGATCGCAACCGGCTACTCAGAGTTCCCCACCCGCAAAACCTGAGCGTCAAACGCCTTCCAGCCCCAACCCGTCCGGCTCAGTCCAATCGCCATCTTCCGTCTCGACCCAGCCACCTTCGACAACACTGGACCTTCAGGACAATCCAGCGGCGGTGTCGTCAACCGGTGAGACACCAGGTAGCAGCCAACGAGTTCCGGGACAGACGTTTGAGCCGGATCAAGCGATTCCAGACTGGCTGTGGCCCGATGGGGATCGCAATACGGTGTCGACCGCTGACGATTCAGCCAGTTCAACTCAACCCGCCACCCCATCCTCGCAACCAGGTCGTGCTGCTCCCGCGAAACCGCCAATCGATCAGCCGCTGGAGGCTGTACCATCGATCTTGATCGACCCACCTTCAACTGACCGTGTTTCTCCAGAGCAACCAGGCACACAATCACAGCATTCCGTGATGGGGACACAGCAAACACTAACTGAGACTCAGGTTCCGCTGGCCGGCCCGCAAACCGGTGCAACAACCGCAGCCGATCCACCGAATTACACTCCCGTGTTTTCGCCAATCGAACATCATCCGGCGTTGATCGATGCTGCCACTAGCAAAGTTGAGTATTCACCGAGCGACTTCTCGCCTGAGAATGGTCCGCTGGGCAGTACCTTTGATCCCAATGCAGCGGCGGCGATTTACCGTGGAAAATTCGCAGTACCGGTTCAGCGCCCTTGGATCGAACTATGGCGACCGCTTTACACGTCAGGGATTTATCCGCCAGCTCCCTTGTGGTTTGGTGCGACCAACCCCATGAAACCGCATTTTATGGTTTACGGAGATTTTCGTTCAGCGGTAGGCTTCAATCGTAATCAGCTTGGCAAGTCCAATGTCTGGGGCAACGTGCTGAATTTAGACATGGACTTGCAGCTCACATCAACGGAGCGCATTCACGCATTCGTCTCACCGCTGAATCGGGCAGCTCAGGCAACTGGACTGGCTTTTAACGACCAAGTCGATGTCGTGGACGGGACAAACTTCAACTTCAATACTCTGTTTTTTGAGGGAGATGTTGGAGCCCTGCTAGGTGGTGCCACAGGTAAATTTCCTCAATTTGACCTTCCGTTTACCTTTGGGCTGATACCGCTGGTTTATCAGAACGGTATTTGGGCAAACGACGCCGTGTTGGGAGCAGCCGTCGCATTGCCAGCTAGGCACAGCCGCGCGCTCAAGTGGTCCAATTTTGATGCCACACTTTTCTGGGCAACGGACAATATCACGACCGACGCCTTCCCCAATCAAGACAGTGCAGCCGATCTTTTTGGGACAGCGTGGTTTATCGATGCCTATGAAGGGTATATTGAAGCTGACTATGCGTTTGTTAATGACAATACTGGAGCTGGGCTGGGCTACCACAATTTGTCATTTGGATTCACCCGTCGATATCTAGCGCGTCTATCCAATTCGATTCGATACGTAGTCAACTTGGGGCAAGACGAATTAGACAAACAGGATCGTACGGCTGACGGTCATCTGATACTACTAGAGAATTCGTTGATTACAGCCTATCCGAACACCGTCGTACCCTATTTGAATCTTTTTTATGGCCAGGGCCGTCCACAAAGTTTAGCACGGGCCGGAGTGGCTGGCGGCATCTTGAACAATACCGGGATCAACTTCGAAACGGACGGAATCACCGGCTATCCCACGTTGGACGCAACCGCACACAATACATGGGGGTTGGCTAGCGGTATCAACTTGCTTGGCAGTCAATTTGCGCATCAACTTATCCTGGAAATGGCCATGGTCATGGCCACGGGGCCTCAGCAGCTTCGCAATGCCGAGGGCGATCAGTACGCAGTAGGCATGCGTTATCAGAAGCCGCTAAACCATTTTCTCATCTTTCGCACCGACCACATGCTGGGCTTCCGAGAAGGAGCTGACGACCTGCACGGAAGCAGGTTTGAACTCCGCTGGAAATTCTAGGCCCTGAACGATATTTGGACGCCAATTTC
>DAIRSD010000352.1:0-5258 GCA_036804625.1 Aureliella sp.
TCGCTTTGCTATAATTATTTTTGTTTGCATTTTTGGCTTGGTTGCTTTGCAAATGGGAAATCGTCTGTTTGTTCGTAGCATGGGATAATTAGTTTGGCACTAGCGAGTGTAGGGCCACCTCATATCCACTATAGTGCAATCAAAAATTGAGTTGGGCCGCAATCATCTAGAAGCCGAATATTCTGGCTTGCGCTACTTGGCACATGCTGATAGTTTTGCGATCAAAGGGGTTTACTCCACATGTTGCGTACTTAAATTCAGAGTCGTATCTACTTTTCGATCAATGTTTGTACCCCATCGATTGTTGACTTTCGCAAAAATAGTAACTGGTCGTTTGGCTATCGGCTGCTTGACATTTGGTTTATTTACGCTGGGCCTGACGCCCTATTGTTGGCCGACGTATCTAATGGCTTTGAGTCCTCTGATATTGCTGTGGCGGTGCGAAAGTCTGACAATAAACTTTTGGGCGTGGTTGGTTATCGAGGCGATCGCAGTGGGGATGGCAATGTGCTGGATGAGTACAAGTTTCATTACCCCTCTCTTACCGATTGGGGGTTCGCTGTTGCATTGTTTTGGCTGCCTGATCTACAGCACGTTGACAGTGGCTATTGCGCTGAGTCTTCGTTGGACTCGATCGCTCAACCTGCCCTTGGCTGCTGCGGTGACGGCTGTACTGGCAACGGCGGTTGAATTCATACAGGCTCGTACGCTTGGTGTTACCTGGATACTTTCGAATCCCGGCTTGGCAGTAGCGTCAACTCCAGTTGCTCAGTGGTCGGGCGTACTGACTCCGTTTGGACTGTCAGCCCTGCTTTACTGGATCAATTTCTCTTGGCTGCCGGTTTACAGTCGAAACGATAATCGATGGCGCTGGACTTGGACGTTCAGCGCGTTTACGTTGACTGCCTTGCTGTGGTTGGGTGGGATTTTTTTAGAATCGCGAGTAGCTGTCGGTCTCCCGCCTTTTTCGTCGATGTTGGTTCAACCCAGCGGGGCAACCAGTTCAATGCCTGAGCGACTTGCACTGTGGCAGACGTTGGATTCAGCCACCAGTCAGAGCCTCGCAACCGATGGAATCGTGGACTTAGTCTTATGGCCGGAGACCTGTCTGTGGGATTCCTGGTACAACGAGTTGGAGCAACATACGTCGGAGCAGCCAGCCGACAACAAATCGGCTGTTCGCGAAGAGTCATCTAAATCTGTACCTCTTACTTTACCAGCTTTTCGACAGCGGATGGCAATCAATTATCAAACAAACTGTTTGGTCGGAGTCTGTCTATTAGTGAACGGTATGGCGGAGAAGTACGGGCTGACCGTCCACGAAACGCATCGCTACAATTGTGCTTGTCTTGTCGGTAAAGATGGAAAGATCTGCAGCTATGAGAAAATGGCCATTATGCCGCTGCGCGAGGGTTTTCCCTATTGGTATGACTGGGAGTGGCTCAAGAACAACGTAAAAAAGAATTCTAACGTTAATCCCAACATCTCTGCCGGTCGCAATTTCCAAACGCTGACATTCACGGACTCTGCTGGAGAAACACGCATGATCGCCGTTGCCATTTGCTACGAATCGTGGTTTCCGTGGTTGCCACAGTATCACTGTGACGAGCCCTTGGATGCGATTTGCCATTTGGCCTATGACGGGGATTTTAAGGAGCATCCGGAGTATACGCAGCGTATGCTACTGACGATTCGGCTGCGGGCGATTGAGACGCGGACCTGGCAGCTTGTGTGTTCGCACTATGCCGGAACAGCGGTGATCGATCCGCGCGGGAGAATTGTCAAGCAGTTGCCGCCAGGACCAGGAGTGCTGCGGACCGATCGGATGGAATGAAGAGGATTTGTTATTAGTTATTAGTCAATAGTTATTTGTTATTGGAGCGGGCGCGTGGGCGGGTTTTGTAGCTACGCTCGCCTAGAGCGTGTTTGGTTAGGAGTTGGTTGGCAGATTGAAGTTTGTGGTAATCTAACCACCTTCTGGCGAAGGTAGCTACGAACCGCTGGCGAAGGTAGCTACGAATCGCTGGCGAAGTTAGCACAGGGGTGAAAAGTGATGAAGAAAATCGTCAGACGATCCTTTGGGTTTACACTGGTCGAACTATTGGTGGTGATTGCGATTATCGGCTTGTTGATCGGACTGCTGCTGCCAGCGGTTCAGGCGGTTAGGGAGTCAGCTCGCAAGTCGCAGTGCCTGAATAATCTCAAACAACTAGGCCTGGCGGTACATGCTTACGAAAGCACGCACGGTGCGCTGCCAGCAGCGATGATCTGGCATGGCAAGGGAGAACCTCACGGAGCGGGTCTGCTGCCGATCGGCGTGCTGGACCGAGTGGCCACCGGAATCAGCCCTCAGAGTGAACCGGATCGACTGGGGGCGAACTGGATTATCGCTCTGCTGCCTCACCTGGAGCAGTCTCCGCTGTACGACCGGTTCGATATGCGACTGGCTGTCGATGATCCAAAGAATCGTTCTCTGTGTGCCACCAATCTGCCAACCATGCGATGTCCCAGCGATGGCAACAGCCAGCAGTTGCACGAGCGAGCGATGCTGGTCAACGTGCCGGGGCACACCTACGCGCGAGGCAATTACGGACTGAACATGGGTATCAATCCTTACTGCTTTACCTTTGAAGGCAGTTGTCCCGAAGGTTTTCAAGCGGACCATAAAGATCTGCTGAACAAGGCCAGCAAGGTATGGGGCAGCGGCGTGGCTGGGTTTAACACCGCGTTTAAGCTGAGCAATTTTCCGGAAGGGCTTTCTAACATCGTCGCCGTCGACGAGATCCGCGCGGGTGTGTCGCCGATCGATTCACGCGGCGTCTGGGCGCTGGGCATGGCAGGATCAAGTATTACAGCCGCCTATCCCGGCGGCCCCAACGTTCGCGAGCTGGGCGATGGCATCACTGCGTGTGGCATGTTGATCTTGACGATCAGCCAAGCGGAACTCAAGCGGCAAGGCATGCCCTGCGAGACCGCTCCGCTGCCTGCCAACTACTCAGCCGCCGCTCGTAGCCAACACTCGGGAATGGTTCATGTCATGCGACTGGACGGATCGTGTGAAGCCATCACCGATCAGGTCAATCGACTGGTATGGCTGAAAATGCACTGCAAGGATAGTAGGCTAGCTGAAAAGATCGCTGGACAGTAGGTTCAAGGAAGGTGTGTTACGCGATCGCTTCGATGTTTCCCAGTTGATTTGCTAGTAGCTTTTCGAGAACATCGATCGGCAATCCAACTACATTTTCTGCTGTGCCAGCGACGAGTCTCAGCCAGGCATGTCCATCTTGGTAGCCGAATGCACCGGATTTGCCTTGCCAATCGCCAGAATCTAGATAGGCAGTCAATTCTTGCTCGCTTAATTTTTTCATATCCAATTGGCTTTCGGCTTGATCGCAGGAGATCGATCCGATAGCCGTATCGATCAGGCACAGACCGCTCCAAACGCTGTGCCGGCGACCGCTCAGCAGGCGCAGCATTCGCTTTGCATCGGCACGGTCTGTAGGCTTGCCTAAGATTTCACCGTTTAGTTCGGCTACGGTGTCGCAGCCGATCACCAGGGCAGGGTAGGGTACCCGCTGGGCAACGCAAGTGGCTTTTTGTTGAGCAAGTCGCGTGACAAACTGAGCGGTCGACTCGCCTGTGGCCGGCATCGCCCCCTCGGGTTCTGCCGAAGGCAGAGGAGCCACCACGGAAAATTGCAGGCCGAAGTTTGTCAGAAGTTCGCGACGGCGCGGCGATTGACTGGCCAATACTATCGGAAGGTTGGGTTGCTGCATGAGTTGTTGTCACTTGTGAGCTGTTGCAATTTTTCGGATCGATCGCGAACCTGTGCAGCTATCAGTCCGGCCACATACCCACCCTTGAAGCCACCATCAATGTTCACCACGGTGACTCCGGCCGCGCAGCTACTGATCATGCTCAGCAGCGTTGTGACGCCAGACAGATTAGCTCCGTAACCAATGCTGGTTGGAACAGCAATCACCGGACAAGCAACTAGCCCTCCCACGACACTCGCTAGCGCGCCTTCCATTCCTGCGCAGACTACAACGGCACAAACCGAACGCAAGCTAGGCAAGTGGGGAAGCAGTCGGAATGGTCCGGCTACGCCGACATCGGTTAGCAGGGCTGCTGGGATGCCCATCCAGTTGAGCGTCTCCAATGCTTCTCTGGCGACCGGCAGATCGGTACTGCCCGCTGTCACGACCATCACGGCAGGATCGGTAGTCGGTGAATTTGAATTTGGAGCAACTGCAATAGGTTGGTGGCTGACTCGCAGGCTTCCGCACAAGCTGTCGACTCGACTGTAGGTGAAACTTCCACAGACAGCCGCAATCTTGTCGATGCTGCAGCGCGTGATCAGCACTTCACGCTGACCGGCATCCAGCAGTCGAGCCGCGATGCCGATGATTGAGGCAATCGATTTATGCTGACCAAAAATCACTTCGCCAAATCCGCAGCGCCGCTGGCGATCAACATCCGGCTGATCTCGATTGGCAGCCGGGTGCTGGACCTGCAACAAACGCTCGGCCAATTCAGACCAGCTCATCTGACCTTCGGTCGCCAGCCGTAGCCACTCGGGGATGTCTGCTTGACGGATCATGCTGTTAAACTTTGAAATTTCCTAAAAAACGAAAAACAAAAGCCAAAACCGCACCACAAGTGCAACGCAGGGTATTCGTTGTCAAGCATTAGGGGCGACCCTGTTGAAGTGCTTTCTGAAATTCTTCGATCTGCTTTCGAAGTCGCTCGGGCGGACGTACGCGGGAGCCACCATCGAGCTGTTGACGGAATTGATCATCTTGACCACCAGGACCGATTATCGCTTTGTCAGAACCTTGAATATCAAGTCTTTGAAGTTCGGACTGGCTATTTTCCATGGGACTCGCCCGTGAGGTCAAGTCGCGAGCCGACTGATACCTGTCCAAGAATTCATTCAGATCACGAGTCGTCCAGTTGAGTTCTTTCAGCAGTTCTGGGTCAGGTTGCTCGCGTTGTCGTTTCAGGTAGTCCAGAAGTAAATCCGTGGACCGCTCGGGGACACTCGTCTTAAAGGTGCCTCCGTCGCTGTCGCCACCGCCTGGCCCAGAGCTTGGAGGGTTTGAACCGTTAGATTGATTGCCGCCACCTGCGCTGTTGCCAGAACCTAACTGACTTGATTGCCCTGACTGATTTGATGGCCTCGGCTGACCCGTCTTACCTGACCGGCCCTGCTGGCCTGACTGGCCTGATTGGCCTGATTGACCTGACTGACCTGACTG
>DAIRSD010000353.1:0-5258 GCA_036804625.1 Aureliella sp.
ATCGCAGCCAAGGTCACCGAAAAGGCGCGTCCTGATGTGTCACTGCCCACGCTTGGTGGTTTAAACTGTCTGTTCGAAGACAGTGATCTACACAAACACGGCGTGCTGGAAAAGTACGACGTGGAGATGATCGGTGCGAACCCGGCGGTGATTGCCAAGGCTGAGGACCGGGAACTTTTTAAGAGAGCCATGGAGAAAATCGGGCTTGAAGTTTGTAAAGGCATGGTCGTGGGCGACATGGAAGGGGCGCGAACTGCGCTGAAAGAGGTCGGACTGCCCTGTGTGGTCCGGCCCAGCTTTACGATGGGCGGTAGCGGATCGGCCATCGCTTACAATCGCGACGACTTTGAATCATTGGTGCGCAATGGACTGATCCAGTCGCCTATCACCGAAGTCTTGATCGAAGAATCCATCATCGGCTGGAAGGAGTACGAGATGGAGGTGATGCGTGACATGGACGACAACGTGGTGATCATCTGTTCGATCGAGAACTTTGACCCAATGGGTGTTCACACAGGCGATTCGATCACAGTTGCCCCTGCACAAACCTTGACCGACAAGGAGTATCAGATCATGCGTGATGCTTCGCTGAAGGTCATTCGCGAGATCGGCGTGGAAACGGGTGGTTCGAATATCCAGTTTGCCATTCACCCGCAAACCGGTCGCATGATCGTCATCGAAATGAACCCGCGAGTCAGTCGCTCCAGCGCGTTGGCCAGCAAAGCCACCGGCTTTCCAATCGCCAAGATTGCGGCCAAATTGGCGGTGGGCTACCGACTGTGGGAATTACCCAATGACATTACCAAGAAGACCAAAGCTTGTTTTGAACCAACCATCGACTACGTGGTCACTAAGATCCCACGTTTTGCTTTTGAAAAATTCCCTGAGGCCGACACGACTCTGATGACTCAGATGAAAAGTGTGGGCGAAACGATGGCCATCGGTCGGACCTTTAAGCAGTCTTTTCAGAAAGCCCTGCGTGGATTGGAAGTAGGTGCCTTTGGCCTGGGCTGTGACCACAAAGACCTATGGGGAACCAGCAATCAGCCTGGTGAAGACGAAATTCGTAGCAAGCTAGCCAAGCCTAATCCGGATCGAGTCTGGTACTTGCGTTATGCGTTGAAATTTGGCCTTAGCGTCCAAGAGATTCATCAAATCACGGCCATCGATCGCTGGTTTCTGGACCACCTGGCAGAGATCGTTGAAATGGAAGAGCACCTAAGGTCCTTGGGTTGTCTAGCTAACATCTCGGCAGACACGATGCGACTGGCCAAGCAATATGGGTTTTCGGATCGCCAGCTTGGCAATCTTTTGACCAGCGACGAAATGGAAGTTCGTTCGTGGCGCAAGTCGCATGGTGTCATCTCAACTTACAAGGCCGTTGACACCTGCGCTGCGGAATTTGAAGCCTACACTCCCTATTATTACAGCTCCTATGAGGAAGAGAATGAACTGCCTGCCAAACAGCCTGGACAACGCCGAGTCATGATCTTGGGCGGCGGGCCAAATCGCATTGGTCAGGGCATAGAATTTGATTACTGTTGCTGCCATGCAAGCTACGCACTGCGAGAACTTGGCATCCAGTCGATCATGGTTAACAGCAATCCCGAAACGGTCAGCACCGACTATGACACAAGCGACATGTTGTTTTTTGAACCGCTGACGACAGAAGACGTTCTAAATATCTGTGATCTGGTACAGCCCGATGGAGTGATTGTACAGTTTGGCGGTCAAACGCCACTGAATCTGGCTCGAGCCTTGGCGACGGCTGGCGTGCCTATCATTGGTACAAGCGTCGACACGATCGAAGAGGCCGAAGATCGCGAGAAATTCCAGCGGCTATTAATGCAGTTGGGGCTAAAGCAACCTGCCAACGCCATCGCACGCAACATGGCTCAGGCTCGCGTCGAAGCACAGAAAGTTGGTTTTCCTGCGCTGGTCCGACCCAGTTTTGTTCTCGGTGGGCGAGCCATGGAGATCTGTTACGATACCGCACAATTTGAAAGGTTTGTGGCCGAGGCGTTTATTGTGGCCGAGGGGCAACCGGTGCTGATCGATCGCTTTTTGGAAGATGCGATCGAAGTGGATGTCGACGCTTTGTGCGACGGCGAAAACGTGATGGTCATGGGTGTGATGGAACACATCGAAGAGGCAGGTGTCCACTCAGGCGACTCGGCTTGCGTCATCCCGCCCTACAGCTTGTCGGAAGAAGTCATCCAAGAGATTCGTGAAGCCACCTGGGCCATGGCAAAGAAGTTACGAGTCATCGGCTTGATGAATGTACAGTACGCTTTAAAGAATGAAGATGGACGAGTCAATGTGTATGTGCTGGAAGTCAATCCGCGCGCCAGCCGTACCGTTCCCTTCGTTGCTAAAGCAACAGGAGTGCCTGTGGCCAAGCTGGCGGCCAAACTGATGGTAGGTCACAAGTTGCCCGAACTAGGAATAACCTGCGAACCCGTGCCCAAGCATGTTTCGATTAAAGAGAGCGTGTTCCCGTTTAGGAAATTTGCTGGCGTGGATATCGTACTTGGCCCCGAAATGCGAAGTACCGGCGAGGTCATGGGAATTAGCGAGGACTTTGCCTTGGCTTTTGCAAAGAGCCAGCTTTCGGCAGGCGTTGTTTTGCCGGAATCGGGGAATATCTTTGTCAGCTTCAATTCAAGGCACCGCAGTCGAATCGCAGCTCTGGCAGATCGACTGCACAAACTGGGATTAAACCTGCTAGCCACTTCGGGAACCGCTTCAGAGATCGAAAATGCTGGAAAACCAGTCACTCGAGTTAAAAAAATCGCGGAAGGGTCCCCAAATTTGATCGATTATCTGAAGAACGAGGACGTCAGTCTGATTATGAATACCCCCAACGGCAAAGGAGCGCGAACCGACGAGGGTCGCATTCGAGCTGCAGCCGTTCAATACGGTGTCCCCTGCATCACGACGATCGCAGCCGCTCATGCAGCAATAACAGCCATGGAGGCCTTGCGCGAAGGCGAACTATCCGTTCAGTCTTTGCAAGAGCGTTTTCAAGCAAGTTAGACGATTCGGCAATGGTTGGCGATTTGGGAAGCGTCGGCCACGTAGCCTACAAAAAACTGTCCAAACTCTCCATAATTTGCGCTAGCTTCGTCAAAACGCATTTTGTACACGATATCCTTCAGGTAGTCTGGCCTGCGCGCCCAAAGGGTTACGCCCCACTCCCAGTCGTCAAGACCAACCGACACGGTAACAATCTGAGTGACCTTTCCGGCATACGCCATACCGCTTTGTGCATGTTCGGCCATCATAGCGTTCCGACGGGAAAAAGCTGTGGTGAACCAGTTGGCACCCACCGCTCGACTTTTGTTCATCGGATAAAAGCACATCGCCGGCCATGGTGGCAACTCAGGCGTCAAACGCTGAACGTTCATCGCCGGAAGTCGCTTTTCGTAAGCTGCTACTTTAGCAGCAAACTGTGCAGTCTCTGGATCTTCGCCACCTGCGATCAACCGCTCAGCATATTGCTGTGGCGAAGGTACATATTCTGAAATCTCCGTCACCGACACGAAAGAATAGGTCGCTTCCAGCGCTGGCCCCAGCGGGCTAGCAAGCAGACGTTGATGAACGCCATCGATCTTCAATGGATCGGGGTCGAAGGCAATGAAACCAAAGTCGGCTTTGTGGCCACTGACGATAAAGCTCTGCAAGCGAACTGGAGAAAGCTCATGACTGGCCGAAAGGATCTCGGACATCTCTACCACACCAGCGGCTCGCTGCGCGGAACTCATCTGACTTAACAAGCAGCGATTGATTCGATAGTAGCTATGCGTGCAGTGCCAACCATTCGCTGGCTGAATCGAAGGCTCGAGTAGTGTACTGGGGGCTTCAGGACGCTGCATGAAAATACCTGCTCGCGGTTGGAAGGTTTACAATGTTACCAGGACGCACAATCACTGGGACAATTGCTGTGTTAAACAGTCGCTCGGAGCCGGGAATTTTAGACTGCTTTTCAAAACTCACCAGGTCAAAAGGGGAAGGCTGTAGATAATCTGCTGCGATCCAAACGAAAAGGTGGCTCTTCACGGCACTAAGTGGGTACAATTGAAGCTCAAGCGGACAAAAATTGCTTGAAAGTGGACGCCTGTTAATTGAGCAAGGAATTAAAGCGAATGGGTTCAGAAACTAAATTCCGTTTAGATCTCGACCGGTTATGGCCATCAATCTACGTTCTTCACTGCTGCGCATGGATTTTAGGTTGCATGTTGCTGTTATGCCCAAGTTCTAACGCACTCCATGCTCAAGAAAAACAGGAGGCTCAGGAGTCAGACGAGGCACCATTTAATATCAAGACTAAGACCCTGGGTGGCAAGCAGTTCTGGACCGATCATGCTTGGCGAGAAGGTTGGCGCATACAGCACAATGCGCTGACCGACCATTGGCGACTGATTGACCCAAAGAATGTGCGCTGGGCTTGGGGAACTCGCGGACAGTGTCAACAGGTCTTGTTGCAGCAAGTCCCAGAAGTGACCATACACCCAGACGGTTACGTCATTCTCCTGCATGGCTTGATGCGGTCATCGGGATCGATGCATTCGATAGGTGAGTACCTGCAAAGAGAACTGCTTTGCCAACCAGTTTACTTTGAATATGCCAGCACACGCGGCACTATTGCCCAACACGCAGCAGCCTTAGCTGATGTCATTGAAGGCTTGCCGAGCGATGGCCCCATCTATTTCATTGGTCACAGCATGGGAAATATCGTTGTGCGACATTACCTAGGCGACTTGGAACGCTCCGATCAGCAGCAGCCAATTGGGCGAGTTCAGTCGGTTGTCATGTTCGGGCCACCCAATCAAGGTGCTGCAATCGCCCGTCAACTTTCCAAGACAGGCGTATTTGGATGGCTGGCCGGTCAGGGAGCGGTTCAGTTAGGACCGGGTTGGCAGGAATTAGAGAAAAACCTGGTTGTTCCCAAGTGTCCCTTTGGCATCGTAGCCGGAAAACTATCCGACCCCTTGCCAGACAATCCTCTTGTGGAAGGCGATAGCGATTTTGTTGTCAGCGTCGAAGAGGCAAAGTTGCAGGGCGCAGCAGATCTGCTGGAAGTCAACCAAGTGCACAGTTTCTTAATGGACAGCCCTGAAGTGCAAGCCGCCACTGTGAAATTCATCCGCACCCATCGATTTAAGTGAGTATAACCTAGTCTGGGATGACAGATTCTTTCCAAACGATGATGGACTGAAACCGGTTGGCTGAGGCATATGGGTGGTAAGGCGAGCAGC
>DAIRSD010000354.1:0-5229 GCA_036804625.1 Aureliella sp.
ATATGCAGGCCGCCCTGGGACTGGACCCATTAGAGCAGGCGCTCAATATCGCGAATCTGCCTGAATCTAAGCGTTTAGGTCCAGGCGACATGCCAAAAGCTGAGCAACCTGCCCCAAAGAACTTTCAAGAAGACTGGCAAAAGCGGAACGATGTGAAGTAAAGCGTCAGGGGGGAAAGAGCAGCCATTCATTTGCGTTTAACCAAGTTTAGCAAATCTCCAATGTTCCTGTGAGACTCGATCGGATGCCGTAGCGGTCGATCGAGTACAACTCGGTACTCGTTTCTACGGCCAATTTTATGTTTTTCCAAATAACCGTCCTCTTCCAATTCGCTAATTATTCGTTGTACGGCTCGTTCCGTAATCCCCACTTCCACCGCGACCTGTCTGAGTACAAGATCCCGCCGAGTATGCAGATGCGCAAGGACATGTGTATGGTTGGTTAGAAATGTCCACTTGGTAGTTGAGGCTGACAATGGCTTCTTCGGCATCATTGATCCCGTGAAAAAATTCCTTCGTGTGACCCTGCTTCATGCTTTGAGGGGCCGAGCTATTACGAAAACTGTTTCATGAAAGCATTATAGCCTAATCCTTCCGACTCTGCATTGACGAATATTGTAACACGAAATATATTTCACTAGTTATAATTGGATTAATAGAAGATTCTGCAAAATTAGAGATAACTTACTGGAGTGAATCCTTGGGTGAGCCAGACTTAAAAACCTCCCATGCGACAACGAACCATCCGCCGCCGCTTCGCCGATTCGTTAGGATGCTGCTGCTGGAACGCAAGGACTTGGCCGCAATCGTGGTCTTCTCCTTGGTCGCCAGCATCCTAAGCTTGGTTTCTCCGTTGGCTGTCGAGGCATTGGTCAACGTAGTCAGTTGGGGAATTTATTTGCAGCCATTGATCATTTTGGCCATGGTTTTGCTGGTATCATTGTCCTTCCAGGCCATCCTGAGTGTTCTGCAAGCCTTAGTCGTTGAAGTCATCCAGCGCAGACAGTTTGTTCGCATTGTTGGGGATTTGGCGCATCGCTTTCCGCAGGTCGCTCGATCACAACTGGTGGGCATCTACCCCAGGGAATTGGCCAATCGCTTATTTGATATCATGACGATTCAAAAGGCCACTGCTGTCCTTCTAATGGATGGTATTTCAATCGTTCTGATCACTCTGATAGGGCTTTGCTTACTCGGATTCTATCATCCGTTTCTATTGGGATTTGATGTCATTCTCATCACTCTGATGACCCTGGTGACATGGGGACTGGGATGGGGTGGCGTGCGAACTTCGATTCAAGAATCTGCGACCAAATATCGTGCAGTCCACTGGTTACAAGACATACTGGATACGCCTTCGGCATTTCAGATCAACGGAGGGCGCGCGCTGGCCATTTCAAGGTCGAGCCTGTTGGCCGCCGATTACGTGCGTGCCAGAAAAAATCACTTTCGCGTCTTTATTCGACAAATTGCTTTTGCGGCAGGCGTGAACGCTTTTGCGCTGACCGCGCTTCTTGGACTAGGTGGTTGGCTAGTGATTCATGGTGAACTAACATTAGGACAATTGGTTGCCAGTGAACTTGTTGTAGCCATGGTTTTGGCCGCATTCACCAAAGCGGGAAAATCGATTGAGAAATTCTATGACCTCATGGCGGGCATGGACAAGGTTGGACACTTGTTGGATCTACAAACAAATCAAGAGCATCCGAATCCCAAGTTGTACTCGGAACCTGTGGAAATGGAATGGACAAGGTTAGTCGCCCACTACGGCACTCAACAAATGACTTTGGACCCATGCCGAATTCCTGCTGGCTCCATGTTGGCCATTGTGACACACCAGTACAGTTCGTTGGTCATGAAGGTACTGACAGGCTCTCTGATACCGGACAGTGGGAAAGTATCGATTCAGGGCGTCGAGCTGGAGCGGCAGGCTGTCGGCTATCAGCAAGGTCGCTTGATGGGTTATGCGGCCCCAGCCGAGATATTTGCTGGTACAATCCTAGATAACATTGCCTTGCAGCGAGAGGGCATCGACGAAAATCGATGTCGCGAAGTGTTAGAGCAAGTCGGTTTATGGAAACAAATCGCCAATCTGCCACAAGGTCTACTGACAAATCTGCAAACCGGTGGATTTCCTTTAACAAAGCGGCAATGTCACCAACTGATGATTGCACAGGCGGTGGCAGCCGGTCCCAGATTGTTGTTGATTGAAGATCTTGTGGATCACTTGTCGCCTGCCGACCAAGAGGAACTGATGGGCTTTTTGAAATCCCAAAAGGCCACTTGTACCATCATTCTGACAACCGGCAGCGCCTCGATTGCCAATCGTTGTGACGATCAGATACACTTGGAGGCATGAACCGGTGGTACCCTTTTCAGCTAAAAGCTTGCAAGACTTTCCGGCATACGACTTAGTGAAAAGCAGTCGCTGGATTCGCACAGCAGGCCGAATCACTCTACTTGCACTAGCGCTTTCTACCATCGGTTTGTTTTTCGTTCCCTGGCAACAGACTGCCGCCGGCACAGGGCAAGTTTTTGCTAAGGACCCTCAGCAACGGGCTCAGGTCTTCAAGAGTCCCGTTCAAGGCATCGTGAAATGGGTGCGACCAGACCTACGCGAAGGTTCGTCGGTTGAACAAGGAGAAGTCTTAATCGAACTGGAGCCTACCGCCGCAGGTGAGGCACAACTACTGGAGTCACAGATCGAAGCTGTCAAATTGAAACTTGCGACTGAAGAACAGGGGCTCAGTTTTGCCTTGGAGCAGGTTAAGCTGCAGAGGTCCGGTGGTGCGATGTTATCTGAATCCATGGATAGAGAGCGTGCCTCAGCTTTAGCCAAATGGGAACAGTCACAACGTGAACTGGAGGCCCTTGAGTCGGATTTGGTCAACTACAGCAACAAACGTTCGATTGCAGAAAAGGTATACCAAAAGGGGATCATTTCTCAGGAAGAACTTGTGAGCAAGCAGCAAGACGAAAAAACTCAACAGCGAAAAGTAGAAAAGGCCAAGAAAGCCGTAGAAGAGGCTCATGCTAATTACTTGGCCAAACTAAAAGCGCTCGAATCCGAGCAGCAGGATATAGAGATCAAGAATCGAGAAGCAGAGAATAAAAAGCTAAACTATGAAGTTAAGATACAGTCTTTGAAACAAGATCTCGCCACTTATGAGGTCAAACGCCAAGAACTGCTGCGACTAAAAATTATTGCGCCGCGAAGTGGCTTTATCCAACAATGGTTCGGGCGCGAGGGTAGCGATGCTATCAAGGAGGGAGAACCACTGTTTGTCATTGTGCCACACACTTCAGATATGGCTGTAGAACTGTTGGTCAGCGGCAACGATATGCCTCTAGTAAAAGTGGGGGCACCTGTCAGACTGCAGTTTGAAGGCTGGCAAGCGGTGCAGTTCGTAGGTTGGCCATCAGTAGCCATCGGTTCCTTGGGTGGTACCGTCAATCGGCTATTCCCAACCGATGATGGAAACGGGAACTTCCGTGTATTAGTTATTCCCGATAATCACCTATCGCACGATCAAGGATGGCCCGAGTCTAAATTTTTGAGACAAGGAGTACGCGTTAACGGTTGGATCTTGCTAAATGAAGTACCACTTGGATATGAGATCTGGCGTCGCATTCATGGCTTCCAGCCATCCTTGCCTGATAAAGATAGTGTCGGTAAAAAGTCCAAATCAATCCTACCGAAACTGTAATACCTTGAAGGTTACGACTGCCACATCCTGAATCAAGTGTTGTTGGCATCTACCGAATTGTGCGTTCCGCAGTGTACCTGCGTCCAATTGCGAGAAGCAAGCGATGGATTAAAGTTATCCCGGTTAGCACCTCGCCTTGTCAGCGGTTTGAACCGAGAGGGCTTCGCCATCGTAGACCGACGAAATGCCAACTGACCACATGGATCTAACCACCAACTTCTGGCTCGACGTTGACAAGAAAATCCTGCTGCCGACATCAGGCGAGAAAGCTCATGACGACCGCGATGTGGCCCGACGTCTAGCAGTGCCCAACCATCAACAGCCAGCACGCGAGACAATTCAGTGACCAACGCTAGGACACATTCGCTGCTCAAGTGATGTCCAATAATTCCACTTGCGTTAACCAAGGTAATCGACCCATCAGCAATGGGTTGTCCCTGAGAATCCTGCCAAGTTTGGTCGATCTGCTGCCTTCGGAAGTTGACTTTTGCCGTTTGCCCGCTGGAGTGTGAGTATGTTCGCAAGCTGGCTCTGGAGAGCGCGGTCTCGCACAGATCGTATCCTAAGAAATGGCTGTTTTCTGGGCTATACCAAGCCAGTACTTCGGTCGATACACCTTGGCCGCAACCCAAGTCGATGACAGACCATGGTCCTTGAGCCTGAATTCGAGTGACCAATCGTGGGATGATCCGCCAGTTTGCCCACTCTTGGCAAGCATTGATAGCAGCGAACTCGTCGTCGCTCATTCTGGCGTAAGCCCTAGAGCAGACATTGGGATTGTCTGCGCGAAAGTTCATACCCTGCCTCTTGAGCCTCCACTCGGTCAGCACTCTTTGTTGCACAAGCTGCGGCAAACGCCGCCACGAACCACGTCCTGGAGGAGCTTTATATTTGGGCATAGGCAGGAGGCACCAACGGTGGGAAACAAGCGGGTAATTGTCTGTTGATCGGCACTTCAAGCAACTCTCTTCTACTTCGGATATTCGGAGCAGTTCATTGCCTTCTAACCAAATTAACATAACATTTTTGGCAGTTGCCTGCAAATGGATTGCCAGGTTTTCTTCGTCAGACTCTAAAATCTTGTCACACCTGGGTTTATGTCTACACAAAGGAATTCTGGCGAATCCCACTACGGTAAATCTTTCTCTGCCGCTCGACCTGCGACCCAACATGTGCCTGTCAATCTAATCTGATTGTATCGCCTGAAGCAAAGTCAGGCGAATACTTGAGCCAATAATCGCGTCTCGGCCACCACTTGTTTTTTGACATTCAGCCTACGTAGGAAATACTTCCCTAAGCGTTTCGTTTTGCTTTTAGGCCCGAGCTATTGAAGAGACAAAGATGAGTATTTTGAAAGAGTATAGTGAGTTTGCCGTCAACGGCAACATGGATGACTAGGCAGTTGGTGTGGTGATTGGTGGGGCTTTTGGCAAGATTGTCAGCTCGTTGGTAGCCAACATCATCATGCCTCCGCTCAATCTATAGACTTCTAGGTCTGGAGTTAATTTCAACGAACTTGCGCT
>DAIRSD010000355.1:0-5219 GCA_036804625.1 Aureliella sp.
AGTCAGAAAGGGATCAACATAGACTCGATCGTTTCCATCGTGCGCGTCAATCACGATTGAGGAAACTTGGGTCAGCCAGTAGCGTTGGGTGGCCCCCGCACCCAAAACCAAGATCCGTTTTCCTTGTCTCAGAACGTTAATATTGTCGGATCTGTTCGATCCGCTCACGACCAATGTGCTTCCTTGCAAGCTGGCCCCCGATTCTACCGCTACGGCCTGAAACAACTGGCTTGCAACAAACCTGCCGATCGATCGTCCAGCATCCTAACCATCGTCATTATCGAACTTGAAGTGTATTCCACCGTACAGTCGGCTGACAGCGGATTCATCTGCCGCTTGGGTGAAACTGGTGAAAGAACGATTTGGCACCGAACTATCTTCAGAATCAAGTGTGAAGCTAACGTTATCAGTGCCAAAAAACGTCTTCAATACCTCTGCGGCTGCTCCACTAAATGTCGAGTGTCCTGAGGTGTAGCTTGGAAATGGAGGGGTGGTCAAGAGTGGCTCCCACTGTGCATCCAATAATGTCGCCGAATTGCCATCGGTATCGGCGGCTCTGATCGCCGTGATCGGTCGCCAATAGTCAAAGTCGAATTTTGCATCCCAACAAGCGATCGCAGCATCTGCCAAAGCCACATTCAGCATCGCAAATAGCCTAGCATTTTCGGCCAAAGACTTGTTCGAAGCAATTGAAACTTTCTGAGCCAACAAATTCAAATGCCCAGGAGGTGTTGCCGTCCCTGCTCCATTAGACCAGAATTTCGCGATATTAGTTTGATCAGTTGTTCGTGTCGTACTATTCAGAGCGCCAAGTTGTTTGACCTCGTCAAAAGCCGCTGCATACAGAGCACTCGACAGGGCTGGTGGACCACTTACTGGAAATTGCGATGCCGTCGCGATTCCAAATGTCTTGACCGATCCCCAATGGGGTAGAAGTGGCGCGGCAAGAGCTGGCGGTGTCCTCTGCCAGTCGCCAGGCTCATTTCCGTTAACATAGTTGACCGTCGCATTCGACCCGTCGTTGGCTCGCAATGCGAGTATTTGATCTGCGACTTGTCGGCCAAGACTAACACCGCTGGATTCAGCAATCCCATCAGGGATGCTAGACAGGGAACTGGCCAGAGCGGCATCAATCGTTGACTTCTGACCAGGGAAAATGCTTTCAAGTACGCGATGGGCCGCCGAAGCAATTGCCGCTTCCCGCGATGTATTGCCTGAGGCAACCAGATTCACTGCATAAGGCTTGTGGGTACGATCGATCGCGTTCAAGGCGTCGTAGACCGATGTTTGAAGAATAGCCAGGGCGCGCGATGCGATCGGTGGTGCGGTTGATGACGCACGAATTGCATTCAAAGCTACGTTATTCCAGTCGATAACCATGTCTGCGGCCAAAAGCTCTCGCCGTTCGAGCGTTTCGAGGAAAAGTGGTATCGTTGTTCTAGAACGAAATCGATTCGGCTTACGGAGTTTATGCTTCGTTCTCATGCCATACACTTTCTTGCAAACTGTTACTACAAAGCGAAACCAACTTCCGGATACCAGCCCCCGATCTAGAAGTCTATTGTAGTCGGGTATTTCTGCGTATGGGCTATAACTTATTGAGGTTTATTAGCGACAGCACGATTTACCTAAGGCTTCCACATCAAAATTGTGATAGGTCCACTACCTATCCTTTACGCGCCAGGGGTATAATGAACCGATGCGTCTTCGATCCTATGGCCTGACTTCAAGGCTTATCGATCGCTTCAGCCAATCATCTCAAGTTGCAAAACATGTCAAGCCCAGGACGAGATCCCCTTAACGGCATTCTTCGCGAAGGCCAAAGGATCGTAGGTGCGATCAGCCTGCCTGACGTGGATGTGAGCGACTTTGTACAGCAGTTTAACCATTGTTATGGCCCCCTGAAGTTGAATATTGATCTTCCCAGTGGAGCTAAGCGACCCGATGCAGTTCAAACACGAATGCCCGTTGGGGCGGTCCGCTCTGTATTACCCGGACTTCGCCCGACGGTAGACGAGCACTAGCCGTTATGCTCGAAAAATGATTACGACTAGATTCAGGCGAATTATCAGTCTTTCTGCAAGTCACGGTTACCCTCGTTACCGGTCTATTCGGTAGAACCGATTTTGCTGGCAGTTACCGCGCAACCGCAATTAGCCACATATCATTGTGGATATTACCAAAAGCGGAAATCAAATTTGTCGGTATTCGAAGGGCCGGGTAGGGCGTTGTGACCTAGTTTTGGGTACGCTTTTATAAGAAGTGATCAACTCTTACCAAGTCGAACAGGACTGCACGCATGTCGGATCAAGCCCCATCGGACCTTTATGAACTGCTGGAACTGAGCCCTAATGCGAGTTTCGAGACCATCGAACGCATGTTTCGATTCCATGCCAAACGTTATCATCCTGATGCGGGTGCGTCTGGTAACGTGGACAGATTTAAGCGGTTAGTGCATGCCTACGAAATTCTTCGTGATCCAGCCAAGCGTGCCGCCTACGATGCGGTTCACCAGAACCAGCAACGCGACAATCATGCGCTGGTCATGAATGCAGATGCCACGGCAGACGACTACGCCATTCGGTACCGCCTGCTCTCTCTGTTCTACGCTCAACGCCGGCGCAATATGAAACAACCTGGTATGGGAATTGCCAAACTGGAAGAGCTGACTCAATTGCCCAGCGAGATTTTGGAACTGCATCTGTGGTATTTTCGCGAAAAGGGTTGGGTGCAGCGCGAAGTATCTGGCCTGCTTTCCATCACCGTGGTAGGTGTTGACGAGATCGAAGCTAGAGAACGCAGTCGTGCGGCAGCCAGTACCGACACGCGAATCGGTTATAATCCGTCGGCTTCCGCAATCAGCGTCAAATCTGGCTATTCGAACAATCCAGTCGCCATGTGACTAGTCGCACCAGTGCTGTTGGATTGCGTCGGCTACCATCTGTTCTATTGAAGTTTGTGAAAGCAGCGAGCTTGGAATCTGATCTTCCAATGCAAGAACAACCAATCCATGTATTTGTGCCCAGAGCGCAATGGCTGTTCGTTGTGCATTGCTACCATTGATAACCCGAGCCTGTTGGCCAGCGGCAACTCGATTAACTAGTGTTTCTAACATGCCGCGAGTCACCTGTTGAAGCTCTGGGTAACTTTTCTGTTGCTGGAGCACTCCAGAAAACATCAGCTTGAACAGTTCTCGATGCTTCATGGCGAAGCGAACATAACCCTGAGCAGCCGCAATCATCTGCAAACGGATCGATCTTGGGTGGCATTCTATGGCAGATAAGAGTTGTTCGTGCAGCATCTGGAATCCGTGAGCACATACCGCCGCCAGAAGGCTCTGTTTGTCCGAAAAATGAGCGTATGGAGCGGAATGACTGACCCCAGCTTGCTTGGCGGCTTGACGCAGCGTCAGCCCCGACACACCATGCCTGGCCAGGAGAGCAACTCCGGCAGCGGTCAGCGCGTTCTTTAAGTCTCGATGATGGTAAGCAGCTTTATCAGTCACGGTGCCGGATTTTACCGCCCAATCTTGGAAGTGACAAGATTGGGCGATAAGCAGGTTAATTCCGAAACGAGGGGGAGTAGCACGATGAGTCAGTATTTGAAGCAAAAGCAGTTGATCGTCCAGACGGCTCAGTCGCTGGTTCAAAAGGGATACCTAATGGCCACCGGTGGCAATCTGTCGGTGCGCATTGCTGATCGGGATGCATTTGCAGTGACACCGTCAAATTACGACTACATGCAAATGACTCCTGAGGACGTTTGCGTTTTGGACTTGGAGTCCAACGTATTGGAAGGACATCTCAAACCTTCCGTGGAAGCGTCCATGCATGCGGCCATTTATCAAGTGCGATCTGACACGCACGCCATCATTCATACGCACCAAATCTTCACAAGCGCCTTGACTTTGGTGGATGCGCCTATCCCTGCGCTGTTTGACGAGCAAGCAAGGTTCTTGGGACGAAGCGTCGAGATTATCCCTTACGCTCCCTCGGGCACAGGCTTTTTGAAGAACAAAGTGGCCAAACACGTAAAAAATCGCAACAACGCCTTCATGATGAAAAACCACGGCGCGCTAGTTCTGGGGCACGATATGCAGCGTGCAGTTCACAATGTGGAGATACTGGAGAAGTGCGCTCAGGCCTATCTGCTGGCTTTATGCACTGAGAGGAAAGTTAGCAAGATTCCGTTAGTTGTTCGCGAAATAGCCTTTGCCAAGCTGAAAGGCGACCAAAAGAAGTCTGCTCGTGGCGAAGTCGTCACTGGCGGCGAGTAACCAGCAACTGACACATTCACACACCCGTTTCTAGTCGGAAGTATCCATTGAGCACGTGATATGAATCAACAATACGCCATTAGCAAGTACCACGATACCGAACTGATCTACAGTCAATTAAACCGCCTGCTGAGTCAGCCCATTAGGCCAGTCAAGGCCGAGAAGATGCAGGAGTTCATGAAGCACTTCGACCAGCGCTGCCAAAGATCAAAAGCTTTGACCGATCGGGCCAAAAAAGTCATACCGGGTGGAGTACAACACAATCTAGCTTTTAACTACCCGTTTCCCATAGCGGTTAACAAGGCCGATGGAGCATATCTGTGGGATGTCGACGACAATCGATACATCGACTTTTTACAGGCTGGCGGCCCAACGCTTCTGGGGAGCAACTACGCACCAGTCCGAGAAAAAATTATCGAGCTGCTGCATCAGTGCGGGCCTGTGACCGGTCTTTTCCACGAATACGAAATGAAGCTGGCTGAATTGGTGCAGCGGTTTATGCCAGCCATCGAAATGTTCCGAATGCTGGGCTCGGGGACAGAGAGTGCGATGGCCGCTATACGTGCTGCTCGTGCTTTCACAGGTAAGCGACAAGTGATCAAGGTAGGTGGCGCTTATCATGGCTGGAGCGATCAAATGGTGTATGGCTTGCGCATTCCAGGCACTCGGCGACATGAAGCCACGGGCATCCCACGATCTGCGACAAAATCGACTGCCGAGTTCTTCCCGAACAAACTTGGTGCCTTGAAGCGAAAACTGTGGCTCAATCGGTTGCGTGGAGGTACAGCGGCGGTCTTGGTGGAACCGCTAGGCCCCGAGTCGGGTACACGTCCGGTGCCCTTTGATTTTAATCTTCAAGTTAGTCAGTTGTGCGATGAATTTGGTGCCTAGCTGATCTTTGACGAAGTGGTGACTGGCTTTCGGTTGGGACTGGGAGGTGAGC
>DAIRSD010000356.1:0-5205 GCA_036804625.1 Aureliella sp.
CAGCAGCATGATATGCTGTTTGCCGCTGCCCAGGCTGTGTGTCACGTCTATATGGAAAAGCCGTTTTGTCGTACGATGGCCGAGTGCGATTCGATCGTTCATCAATTTGACATGCGGCATCTAAAACTGGGTATCGCGCATACGGCGCAATACTCTCCCGTGCTTGCTACGGTCTTGTCGCTATTGAAAGAAGGAGTCGTTGGTGACCTACTTGAAATACGCGGCAGAGGCAAAGAGGATCGACGCGGCGGTGGCGAAGATCTTTGGGTCTTAGGATCTCACATCTTCGGCCTGATGCGACGCTTGGCAGGTGGCAATGCGATCAGTTGCAGCGCCCGAGTGACCGAGAACGGCCTTTCCATCAGCAAGAGCCACGTCAAACAAGGGGCTGAAGGTATCGGTTTGTTGGCAGGTGATCACATCCAAGCCAATTATTTGTGGCCTAACGACATTACGGGATATTTTGCCAGCCGAAGAGCGATGGGAGGTTCACCAGCTCGCTTTGCCGTACAAGTGTTTGGTTCCAATGGCGTCCTGGAAATAGAGACCGGTTATCTGTCCAAGGCATACCTACTGCGCGACAGCAGTTGGTCACCCGCTCGCTCGGGCAAACAGTGGGAAACCATCACGTCGGCTGGCATTGGGCAGGACGAGCCGCGCACAGACGGCAGTTATGAGGATGGTCATATCGCAGCCATTTTTGACTTGCTGGAAGCCATTGAGCAACATCGTGATACTGTGTGCGGTCCACGAGATTGCGCAGCCATCACCGAGATGATCGTCGCTGTTTTTGAATCGCAACGACTAGGCAAGACTGTTCCGCTGCCACTAGCGACCCGCGAGAATCCGCTGGGGCTATTACGATAGCTGCATCAATCGCTCAAAACTTTTGGTTATTCAGGAAGTTTCGCGGGAGCAAAAGTCGACACTAGTTTCGCACGCCACAGAAGAAATCTCAGTCTCTACGGAATAGTGATTTGACTCAGCCGTTGGCCTAAGTTGCTTCGTACGATCGAGATATCCGACACCCGTACGAAGCCATTTTTGTCTATGTCAAGAGCGCTACTGGCCGTAACTATTGAGGACAATGCTTCTCTAACCGCTGATATGTCAGCCACCCTGACAGCGAATTCTCCATTGCTAGCCCCACCGGCTGTCTCACCCAAAAGATGCCCGATGTAGTATATTAGTGGTTGAGGTAAACCGGTGTTAGAATTCGCCTTGATGGTCACTCGCAACCATCGATTCATCAGCGTTTGATCGGGCCACTGAATCAGCACCTCTTGCGGCACAGACTGATTCACATCGCCACTGGGTATTACTGGCACCGGCTCCCAAGTCGGAGGCGGATGGTCGGTGGTGCTAAAGACTCCTTGTGGGCTCATCTGAAACACGAAGTCGTTAGGGCCGAGCGTTGCCGGATTGCCCTGCCGATCCAAGATAAACATCAGTCCGTTGATTCCACGAGTGGTGTTGATCACCTGTGCATCGGTTAGAGTTTGTGGTATTACCGTCTCCAGCGCCAAAACCTTGCTCGTGTCTACCGCGTTCCATGGTGGCAAACCGGCTCCGCTGAAGCCTGCGTGGTACACATAAGCTGCCAAAACTTGGCTGGTTGCAGTCATTTCAACTCGTAAGACCAACCCTGGTGAATTCTCGAAATATGCGATCTAACCTGGAGCGAGTGGTACTGCCGCTGCTGGCCCAAGGTTCACTACGTTGTCTTTGCTAACAGTGCCTTCAATCAATGGATAGATTCCCGGGGGTGTATCGGGTAAAAGGTTAACCAATCGCTGGATTCCGAATTCACCCTGTATCGACACATTGCTGGTAACCTGAATCTTAAAACCGGGCAGGAAAAACAGTTTGGCCAGCGGTCCAATACTAAGGCTACCATCCAACGAAAGATCACCAGAACCGGGTCCAAAGGTTCCGTCGCTGATCGTTGTCGCGGTGTGCTGCTGAACCCCTGTCATTCGAAGCATACCAGCGCCCGATTTGTACAGTGAGTAGGGTCCAGCTAGTGAGTGCAAGAAGAAGAGAGAACCATCTTGATCGATGTCCCAGTGAGAATCCCCGGCTAAAGTGATCTTCCGATCGGAGTAGGTAACGGGTGGTGGCAAGAACGAATGGGTACCACCTTGCACAGTTAAATTGGCACCCAGTACTATGCCTTGGCCACTCGAGTCGTTATTGCCACACGTGAAACCTGAGTGGCCCAGTCCGCGCAGAGTGATGCTGTGCATGGTTACATTATTGCGATTCATACGGACTGTCGAATTACCACCTAGCATCTGTTGCCTATCGTATACTAAATGGTAGGCATCTCCATCACTAACTCCGTTGGCGTCCATCAGAGCGTAAAGCGGAAACAGTGGCGACGAATACTCAACAGCACTCCAGCCATACTTTTGAGTCACCTCAGATCCGCCGCCCCAGCGATCGTTTTGTCCCGTCCAAAAAATCGTGTTCAGCCACACTAGGTAATCATACGGATTAGTGCCTGCGAGTAGCCAAGTCAGATTAAATGTTGCCAAGTGAGTAGCCGAATTCCAACCTGCAGGTCCACCTTCAAATAACAGGTAAACTTTCCCAGCGCTGGCAGTGGCTTCTCTGCCGACCGCCAAATGAGATGCTCCGGCAGGGCCTTGATAAACTAGTCTTTTGATCGGCCAAGTAAGACCACCATCAAAACTGGCCCAGACGGTCAGCTTTTCGCGCCCTGCAGTGTTGGAACCGCCCAAGTTGCTGGGCATGCCGCCACCGTCCGAATCGACATTGGAATACAGCAGTACGTCCAAGCCATCAATGGGAACGCGAATCAGGCTACCAACGTTGCCAAACGGTGAGCCCCTAGGACCATCGGGCAAGGTGGCTACTCGGTCTTTGTACAACCAGATATCGCCGCCATTGCTAGTAGGGCTGGTCGCAAAATATCGACCACCCAAGCTGATTTGTTCTCGAGCGGTAAAAATCAATCCGCCGTGGAACAATTCCGTGATTGCGCCTTCAGCAGTGCCCATCACAGGAAACGGCTTGGACGTAATCCAGGTCGCTCCTGCGTCGTCGCTGTAAATGGAAGTAGCGTAATGCCCCAGTCGTTGTGATTGGCTATCGGTGCCGTTGGGACCTAACGTTCGAATCGGCAATATTAAGCGTCCGGCAAAATCGCCATGCGTCAGCGTGATGCCCGCGTTACAGCTTCCCAGTTGCGCATTAGGAAACCCGTAAAGATCTGGAGTACGCTGGAAAGGTTGTTGGCTCCAAGTGACTCCGTGGTTCGTACTGCGATATCGAATCGATTGAGCTAGATTCAAATACAACACCTCACCGTTGATCTCATTGACAACTGCGCTACCGCTGATCGATTGAGCACTCAACTGCTGCGCAGGATTCCAAGTCTGACCGCCGTCGGTACTGCGGTAGAGTTGCTGTGAATTCGAATTGCGAAAAGCTAGTACCGAACCATTCTGGGCGGTGACCAAACTGGTCGCTCCCGTCCCGGTCCACATCGGCTGAACGGAATATACTTCGGGCCCCAAAAAAGATTCCAAAGTGGCTGAGCGAACAATACCACACCAGCACGTGACCAACACGATCACACGCCCAGCCAGAAGAATTTGGCTTAACAGTTCGCTGGTTCGTCTACTGCGTCTCGATGCAATCATGGAAGATAATCCGATATCTCAGCACCATTCAGCAGCCAGCTCAGGTTGACGACCGCAACTTGGACCGCCGAATTGCGTCCCAGCGGTCCGCCGTCATAGGCTAGAAATATTCTTCCTTGCGCGGCTGATCCCGCACGGCCTACCCCCAGATTGGAGTAGGCCGCCGGACCTCCAAAGACCAGTCGCTTGATCGGCCAAGTTGTGCCTCCGTCGAAACTGACCCACAGGGTGATGTTTTCGCGATCCCGAGTGCGAGTTCCGCCTATCTCTTCGGGCAATTCTCCGGCATCCGTATCCAAATTGCTGTAGATCAGTATGTCGTATTCGTTCACCGGCAATCGTATCAGTCCTCCCATACATCCGTAGGACGTTCCCCGTGGCCCATCAGGAATCGTCGGATCGCGATAGGGACTGATCCATGTCTTGCCTCCGTCGTAACTGGTTGCGATAAATCGATTTCCAATCGTCATGTGCTCGCGTGAATTGTAAAGCACGCGTCCATCTTTCAACTCAACGATAGCTGCTTCACCGGTGCCAAAAACGGGAAAAGGTTCACTCGTATGCCAAGTTTGTCCTCCGTCATCGCTGTAGACAGCGCTGCTGTAGGCGTATCCGCGATCAGAAACAGCGTTCCCCGGGCTGCCCACACGCGTTGGTACCAAAAGCCTGCCTGCCTTGGAACCATACTGCAAGGTGATACCAGCCTGGTGCGACGAGTAGGTAGTTGGGCGATTGCCAAATCGATCAACCGTCGGCAAATGACTTTGTGTGCTCGACCAGGTAGCACCGTGGTTGGTGCTGACCGATCTTACGTTGGAGCTCGCATTCATCAGAAAAATGTGACCGTTGGCTGTATTGAGCACAGCGTTGCTATACCTAGCCGCAGAAGATGCAGTGCCGGTGGTCCATATTGTGCCACCATTGGTACTGCGCTTGTATTGGCTGGAATCATTGCCTTGGAAGATCAAGATGGAACCGTCGAGTGCGGCGATAATACTTCGCCCGCCATCTCCTTCATTCCATAACTCCTGAGTATGAAAATAGGAGTTACCCAGAAAGTGCTCAAGCGATGACGGCAGAGGATCACTGGCCATGGCCAAGCTGGTCAGGCAACACAAGAACGCCGTTTTAGGTAAGATTCGTGGCATTTCAGATAAGTGAAGTGGTCATGAGTATTGGATGCTGAGCAGAGGTCCGTGACGCCAGCAGGTTGGACGCTACGAAGTTCGCTGACTGGAGCGTGATATGCTCAGCCCTTCGTTGGTTGGGAACACGTAACGTTGCTTGGGACCACGTAACGCACCATCGGCTTTGGACTGGACAAGCCATGACCGGCGGTCGGGATATGGTGTGTTACGTGATCGCTTCGATGCTTCCCGGTCTTTGGCCGCTCCCTCCCTCACGTTTTAAGCAACATCTAACGTGGCGTGTACGTGATCTCCGCACACACCACTACGGAAGGCTGAGATGTTACAACTTTCGTTTAGGGGTTGGCAGGAATGGTGACCTGAGTCAGTTCTTTAGCCAAGTTGGACCG
>DAIRSD010000357.1:0-5199 GCA_036804625.1 Aureliella sp.
GTCGGTCAGGTTGGCGATGAACTGGTTGTGAGATTGGTGCTGAAGGTGGATCGCGATTTGGAATACGTGCACCTGCGCGACCATCGCGGAAGTGGTACCGAGCCGGTCAACGTGCTGTCGGGATATCGCTACCAGGACGGATTGGGGTATTACGAATCCACACGCGACACGGCCAGTCACTTTTTCATCGATTACTTAAGACGTGGCACCTATGTGTTCGAATATTCTACGCGAGTGCAATTGGCAGGCAGCTATTCAACAGGAATGGCCAATGTGCAGTGCATGTATGCTCCCGAATTCAACAGCCACAGCCAAAGTATTCGATTGGAGGTGACCAGTCAGTAGCACTGACCAAGTCACCTCAAAACGCTATGCCATGTTACACCCCCACCGGCTACTGCAAGGGAGAGTGATCGAGTGAAAGGTCCGAATTTTATTGTTTTTCGACTCCTCTCGCTGATCGCCGGAATCGATTGGATTCGATTCTGCTTGGTGTTTCTGGCATTACTGATCGATGTGCTAGCCCAGCCATGCCGGTTGATAGCACAGGAACCTGAACTGGATGCTCAGTTTCATTGGCAAGAGGCCGAGACGCTCCATACCGGAATCGAACACTTGGCAATTAAAGTGACTCAGCCGCGCCGCATGAACATCCACTGCATTCGAGTCGATACAGCAACACCTGGATTAACATTCTGCACCACAGGCCGTATCGCCCAGTGGCAGCCTGGCAAACAGGAGACGCGACGGCAAACAGTTCGCGACTTCATGCGGGATGCTCGAGCGCGAGGAGTTCCCGTTGTCGTAGCCATCAATGGTGATTCCTTTTCACCTTGGCCAGCACCTTACGCCGCACAGGATCCTACAGACCTGAATGGCTTGGCGGTATCGGAGGGAACGTTGGTATCACCTGCCGTGGATACTCCATCGCTGATCATTGCAAAGGATGGAAGTTTACGAATCGACAATCTGACAGAAGATGCGGATCTATCGAACATCCAACTGGCAGTTAGCGGATTTGCGTTATGCCTGAGTCAAGGACAGGTGCAGCCAAGCGGACGTGATTTGCACCCTCGCACCGGTATCGGCCTAAGTCAAAATGGTACGCAGTTATTTCTGATGACCATCGATGGGCGTCAGCCGGAAAGCCGCGGAGCCACCGTATCGGAACTAGGGAACTTGCTGCTGAAGGCTGGAGCCTATACCGGCATCAATATGGACGGTGGCGGATCGACCACCTTGGCGGTTTGGCGGCAATCTCCAGAAGAAGACCAGCCATGCCAGTTGCTGAACCTGCCCGTCGGGTCCGGTAGGAGCTATACTGAAGGGGCAGAGCCGTTGAGCCCTACCGAGCGAGCCAACGGCAACAATTTTGGAATTGCAGTCCCTTAGGTTCGACGTTCAAGCGAGATTATCTTGGAAGTACGGCGTTCTGGTCGCAGTCGTGACGCGATTTTTCTGCTGATCATGGGAGGGCTGTCATCCAGTTTTGTGCTTCTAATCGCTTTGATGTTACTAGCCAACATCTGGTTTGTATCGCTGGAAGACTTCCGCGATGTGTTACTAAAGCCAGAGATACGATCGTCGCTTCAGTTGACCTTGCTATCATGCACCGTGTCCGCCATCTGGTCTTTGTGGGTCGCGGTTCCACTGGCCTACTTGCTGTCGCGATATCGCTTTAGCGGCAGGTGGCTGATCGATGCTCTGGTGGATATCCCGATCGTTTTACCACCGCTGGTTCTAGGGCTAAGTCTGTTAATTCTATTTCACTTGAAGATCGGACAATGGCAGTTGGATGCTTGGTTGCGAGAAACTGTTGGGATACAGATCGTGTATCGCTGGCCCGCTGTCGTTCTAGCTCAGTTTGCTGTCTCCTGTGCCTTTGCCATCCGAACGATGCGAGTCACCTTTGATCAGATCAACCCACGAGCTGAAGAGGTTGCGCGAACTCTGGGTTGCACTAGGGCGCAGGCTTTTGTCAAAGTTGCGTTGCCACAAAGCTGGCGAGGCATGATCACTGCAGGCACCATCGCCTGGTCGCGGGCCTTGGGTGAATTTGGCCCGATCATGGTCTTCGCAGGTACCACTAGAATGAAAACCGAGGTTTTATCGACCTCCGTGTTCTTAGAACTGAGCGTGGGTGAGCTGAATGCGGCAGTGGCCATTTCGCTGATCATGGTCGCCATGGCCAGTGTAGTGCTGGTCGTATTACGCTGGACAGGAGTCGATCGCTAGAATGATTGAACTAGAGAAGGTGCATGTTCGAGCCGGGAACTTTCGATTACGCGACGTATCCTTGCGAGTTGAAGCGGGACAGTACGTGGCATTGATGGGACGCACCGGTTGTGGCAAGACAACTTTGCTAGAGGCGATTTGTGGACTACGGCCCATCCACCATGGACGCATCATCGTGGGCGACGTAGACGTGACGCTGGCTTCACCTGCCGACCGCTGCTTGGGTTATGTCCCGCAAGACCTAGCTTTGTTTCCGACCCTAACCGTCAGCGAGCATCTGGAGTTTGCACTGCACCTGCGTGGTAGTCCCAGCGCACAGATCGCTCAGAGAACAGCAGAATTGGCTCAGCAATTATCGATTGCTCATTTGCTCATTCGCTATCCAGCCGGTTTGAGCGGTGGGGAGGCTCAGCGAGTTGCACTAGGCCGTGCGCTCTCGTTTCGCCCATCGGTACTACTGCTCGATGAGCCGCTCAGCGCTTTAGACGAGCAGACACGCGAAGAGCTGATCCAGCTGCTGCAAGAAATCAAACAATCCCGTAGCGTAACCATCCTGCACATCACTCACAGCCGCTCCGAAGCCGATCGCCTAGCCGATCGCGTGTTGCAACTACAGGATTGCTACAAGGGTACTTGATCAACAAAGGATGACCGCAGCAGTCCTATTGATCAGCCGATTGTCTATAGGTTCGACTGGACCAATCAACCTGCCGCTTCGCGGCTTACTTGAACGTAGGGTTCCAACAGGAGAATGCTCAACAGTGAGAATCGTATTAGCTATAGTCGCGTTTTGCTTGGCTCATCCGTTGCAGGCAGTGTTCTCGCAAGACAAGGCATCAACCGTCACTATTCCGGAAACCGGAATTACCTTTTTAACGCCCCGGGATTTTAAGCCGCTATCCAAGGAATTGATCGCGGCCAAATGGCCAAGCAACAGAGCGCCAGCGTACGCAGTAGGAAATGATCGCGGAGCTACAACGATCGCATATGACATCAAGGCGAACGAGCTACCGCAGAACCAATTGCCTGATGCACAAAAATCGTTCACTAGCCTCTTTGAAAGAATTATCCCAGGCATTGAATGGAAGAAGAATGAAATCAAAGAGCATTCAGGTCAAAAGTGGCTACTTATGGAAATGACCTCCCATGCAGTGGATACTGACATATACAATATCATGTTTGTTACTGGCTACAAAGGAAAAATGCTGATTTTCAATTTTAACTCAACGCGCGAAGAGTTTCCCAAATACAAAAAAGCTCTGCGGGCGAGTATGCAATCGATTCGCCTACCGAAATAATGGTTTGGCGGTTGGAAAAATTTGTGACAGTAGCCGCTTCAAATGATGTGCTGTGCGCTTTCGTTGCGATGCTCGCTTGTTTTTTGATGCTTTGATGGCTGCGTTTGACGTGGCATGTCAAGTTCAGTTTAGTTCTTTCAAGCGTCGGAACTCTGCCAGGCAGCCCAGGTTGCGGCCATCATGATGGCGGCTGTTTCGATGCGCAAAATGCGTTTTCCCAGTGAAACCTGCTGCCATCCTTGTTCATTCAACCACTGGCACTCTTCCTGAGTAAATCCACCTTCTGGACCAATCACCATTCTGGTAGGTGGCAAGTGTTCCTCCTGCGCATGTTGCTTGAGCGCTTGGCATAGAGACTCATTGGCACCGTAGGGATGTGCAAAGAGCTTCACTTCACTCGATTTCCAAGAGGGACTATTGTCTGTGTGAAATGATTCGGCAGTTGATGGCGGCGTGTCCAAGGGTTGTGTCGTCGTCGATTTTTGTGCCGTGTCCAATTGGCAAATTTGAGTCTCAAAAGAACCAATGGTCGGAAGTGTATCGATGGTCGTCAGTTCAGCCGGAGACTGAATTTGCATAAGTTGGTTGCGACCACATTGTTTACTGGCTTCGACAACGGTTCGCCGCAATCGCTCAATTGTTTGCTGTGTTGGCTGAGCTATTGAGCGATGGCATGATAGCGGTATTAGGCTGTGAACGCCTATCTGCACCAGTGTTTCCACGAGCGTCTTTTGCCGGTCGCCTTTGGGAAGTGAC
This sequence comes from Aureliella sp., assembly GCA_036804625.1. Classification (GTDB taxonomy): domain Bacteria; phylum Planctomycetota; class Planctomycetia; order Pirellulales; family Pirellulaceae; genus Aureliella. The sequence goes on from DAIRSD010000357.1 coordinate 4,290, forward strand.
ACGATCATCTGTAAGCATCCAGGCAGCTCGCGCGAAATGGAGTCCCGCTTTTCGATTTGTAATTCCAGCCATGATCGACCTGTCGAGACGATTTGGCAATCGGCCTCGTGCCCCTGGCCATCAAACAATCGCACCTTGTCACTGACTTGCAGTCGCAAGACCTGGACGGCGTGCCGTGCATCCTGATCGTCCAATCGGACTACTCCGCTGGTAGGAAGACTCGGCAGGAAAAATCGTGAAATGGCCATGGATGGTCCCTCTGAATAAAGCGAACTACCTGACTCTGACCCTACATTTCAATCGACAGTTACCGTAGTTCGGGGTAGACCGCTATATTTAGTCTTAATTGCAAGGCGATGGATTTAGCAGACGATCCGATCGAAGCTAGCATTACGGTCCGCGTTGCTGTATTGTCGTGTCTTAGTGATTGTACTCAAGTTTTCGATTGGCGCGATCCGATGCTCTGACGATGTGAAAAGGTCTTATGAATCGCACATGGGAAAAATTTCCTGAAGATTGATTTTTCGTAGCAGGGGCGCTATTGTGACTTACTGGCGATATTGGCGATTAAATTCAGCTCCTTTTTCAAGCGATTACCGGCAACCGGTATTTATGGGAGCAACGGTAGAAGAGGCGGTTGCTAGGATCGAATTCTTAATCAACAATCGCCGCAGCGTTGGTTCACTGATTGGCCCCAGTGGGGGCGGCAAGTCGACGGTGCTGCGCCATTGTCACAATCATCCGCCCGTGTGTGCTGAAGTCCCAAATTTGCAAATTCTTAGAGTATCGATGATGGGTCTGCAGGCAGGCGAGCTAGTGCATCGTTTGGCGAGTTGGCTGAGCGGTGGCTTGCGAGTGGATGACTACTGGGCTGACTGGAAATCGGTGTGCGATTATTTCCGTGCAGCTC
>DAIRSD010000358.1:0-5161 GCA_036804625.1 Aureliella sp.
CGCAAAGACCGTACGGACAACAAGCCTTCCTGGATCTTGCTCCTGACCTGCTGATCATCAGTCGTATCGTTGGCAGTTAGGTGAATTGCCGTCGTGGAACCAAACCTGCTTCCAAATACTCTTTGGGCGTACGCCAGTGGCACAAAAACCTTAGGAGTCAACCGATGTTCCTCCCAGTACTGATCGTCTTGAGGCAAAATGAGTTCTCGTAACTCCAATTCAAACGGCACATCCCAGTTTGAAATCGAATTCTGATCAGTGATACCTTCCACGGTTGGCGTGAAGTCGGGATCGATAAAGCGAGTTGGGGCCTGGTCAAATGTTGCCAAACGATTCCGAGCATACGGCTTGATGGGACGGGTCAAAGGCACTATGCCTACAACCAGAAGTCGCACTTGAGTCTGACGCAATTGGCCATCAGCGGTTTCGGGTTCATAGAATTGGAGCTGAATCCAGTCCCCTGGAGCAGCTTCGATCTGCTCAGCCAACCAAGAGTTGATCCAACAGTACGGAGCCCGAATATGATCCCGCGGTATGCTCGCATAACTCCAAAGCTTCAGATCGTCTTGGCCACCCGCGCCAGCCATGACCGACCCAACACCCGTCACGATCGAATAGGGCACCATGCGGCCAATGGCTGGCAAGACCAGACTATTGATCTCACGACTTTCCGGTGCAGGCCACTCAGTTTCTAATGGCCCCACATCACGACGCTGCCTTTCCGCTTCTTGGGGCAACGGGTCAACTTTGCAGATCGAATTGGCCAAATAGGACATCAACTTATAATTGCCTGCAGTGCCAAACTTGCTGATTACTGCATCCAGCAGAGTGTTATCTAGAAGCAACTGTTTAGAGGTCAGTTGAAAGTAATCAAAAACTGGGTTGGTCGGTCCATCCTTCGTTTTGGTGTGTTATGGAGCAGGGAAGTTGCGTTTACTTCGATGCAATTGCAACCCCCAATCATCGATGCCTGGGCGCAGCCCCTGACTCAACTGATCTGCCAATCGCAAAATTTCAGCAGTGGGCTGACCATCAGGCTGTGACGAAAAAACCAGCGAAGCGTTTACACGGGAGTCGACTTCCAGCAGGTCCTGTAAACTAGACAGCGAAGCAAATACATTCAGCGTCACTTCCTGTGTGGGCTGCAATTGAAATCCACCAATGCTCGCGTCATCCACGATACCAACGACCTTTTGTCTGGGCATGGCCAACGGACCTTCATCGCGGCGTCCTAACGGATTGTCGGCCGGAACCCCTCCCAACCGGCTTAGGCGTAGCGTCCGTTCGTCGCCAACAGACACATTCAGCTCGCGGGCCAGCGCTGAATTGACGAACACTTGATCCGGCCCCGGAGGCTCGGGGAATAATCTTTTGTTCGCTTCATCAAGGGCACCGACAAACCGGCCATCTATTCCCATCACCTGCACGCGAGAAGCGCGACGAAGTTGGTCGGCCTGTTTCGATTCCGCAGAACTTTCGGAAAGCAAAATCACAGGCACCGGAGATAATACTTCATCGACCTTGGACCAATCGACTTTTTCGACCAGTTTCCAGTCAAAGAATTCTGGGGCTTGTAGGATCAATTCAACGTTAGCCAGACGCTGCAACACGATTCTGCGCAAGCTGTGGCGCATGCTATCACCCACAACCAGCGCACCGACGATTACCGCCGTTGCCGCAGCTATCCCCAATCCCAGCGTCCCATGGGACCGGCGAAAGTAAACTAACGATCGCCACACCAGGGCTAATCCAAGCCGTGTTGCCATCAATACCCTTACTATCAACCTTCGATCAGTTTTTGTGATTCGAAACGCATCCGTCGATCAGCACGCTGAGCCAATTCGGGGCTGTGCGTAACCATGACCATCATCGCTCCCTGCCGAAGCGGCAGATCAAACAATAGATCCGCCACCGCCTGTCCGGTTCGACCATCTAAATTTCCGGTCGGTTCATCGGCCAACAGTAGCAATGGCTGATTCAGTAGCGCACGCGCCACCGCCGTCCTCTGTCGCTCACCACCACTTAATTGCGCGGGCAAGTGATCGCGCCGGCCAGCCAAACCCACTGCGGCAATCAGCTCGTCAGCTCGCTGCACTAAGGCTGTCGTTGCAGCACCTTGTGCTAAACCTGGTAAAAGCACGTTTTCGACCACGGACAACTGTGGTAACAGATGATGATCTTGAAAAACAAAGCCTATTTGATGATTACGAAACTGAGCCAGTTGTTTGCTTGACAAGCTAAACGGATTCACGCCACCCAGTTGAACATCGCCTGATGTAGGTGTATCCAGTGTACCCAAGATGTGCAGCAATGTTGACTTGCCACATCCACTGGGGCCAACGATAGACATCACCTGTCCAACTTCCAAACTAAACTGGACGCCCTGCAGAATACTCAGTGTTTCAGCAGATGACTGAAACTGCTTACACAAATTGCTCACGATCAGTTGAACTTGTGGCTGGGTCATCAATCCGGCGACTCTTGATACTGGAAAAGGGACAAGCTATCCATTCCCGCCCCTTGGTGGGCCGGTGCGGGGCAAAGAGTTTTTAGCAAACGGGCTTGTCTCAAACCGATAAACTGCCAAGTTGAATTTCGATTTGCATCGGCCCCGCTTGTCCCACCCTACCAACCTGCGCGAACGGCTACCGAAATTCTAACAGATTTAGACCGGCCGGGGGAGCGTTCTAGCCCAGAAGGTTCAGACATACTGAACTTCGGCAATTTTGAAGAGTGTTTCAACGCGGCGAAAACCTAAACGCTGATACAGTCGAATTGCAGCGGTATTCTCGACGGTCACTTCCAAACTAACGGTCCGGCATCCAACCTGCTTGAAGCCTCGCAGGGCAGCGTCGATCAGCAGAGTGCCTAATCCCAAATCGCGAAAGTCGGGATGAACGCCGATGTTCTGAATGGAGCCTTCGCGCGGTCCGCTGCGCAAGCCTTGAATCGTTCCCACTGGCTGCACCACCTAATCACACTGGCTATCCCGACTTACAAGCCAAGTCGCGGCCGGGACAAAGTCCTGCCTTCCCGCAATGTCTCGCATCAACTGGCGGCAACCATCCAATTGTCCAAGGCATGGGAATACGTGTGAATCAATTTCTTGGCGAAAACTTTCCCATTTCACTTCCGCATGTTGATCCAGCAAACGCGAGGACCAGGAGAGCAACTGAAACCCTGCCGGTGCAGTTACGAAGCCGCGATAGCCATCCAACCTGACTTCCATGCGATAGCGCTTAAAGTAGGTCACGGACACCGGAGAATCACCTTACAAAGATTTGACATCCAGAGCCAATGAATCACTCAATCAGTGGCTCGAAAAACCGCCGGAACACACTGTCAAACTTTACACCGCAGCTAGATGCAGGTCAAATTGGAACGTTTAACCTTTGCCTAACCGCCTCGTACAACGAAACCGCCGCGCTGATCGATACATTCAAGCTGTCGGCTTTTGAATTCATTGGAATTGTAAAGTCTTGGACCATATCGGACCGCCACCGTTGGTCCAGACCCCAAGCTTCACTGCCAAACACGATCGCGGCCCCCTGGTGCAGTGGTAACTGCCATAACGATTTTTCTGACTGGACTCGGGCTGCAAACACTGAAAGGCGAATCCGCATGGCTAGCGACAAAAACTCGCTTGCAGTCGTAACCGCCAGTTGCGTTCCAAACATCGTTCCTCGACTGGCGCGAATCGCATTGGCATTAAAGGGATCGCATACCGGATCGGTCAAAACAACTGCCTGAACACCACACGCTGCCGCAGTTCGCATGCACGCTCCCAGGTTGCCAGGCTTTTCAATTTGATCCAGTACCAATACTAGGCCGTCGCTTGTGATTTGAATCGTATCCAGTTCCAAGCTCGGCGCTTGAGCAACCGCAATCACTGCGCCAACCACTTGCCCATACTCCAGACGCCCAATCAGTTGCGGAGAAAACGTTTCTAAGGTTATTTCTGGATAGTCCGCTAACAGTTGCCTCAGCCCTGGCGATAAAGCGTGCTGGCAATTGACCAGCAAATGCTGTACTTGAAGTCCCGACTGGACCGCTCGGACAATCTCGACTTCTCCATCGATCAGGAACTGTCCTGCCTTGCGTCTCTGACGGTTCTTTCGAAGCTGCAGACAGTGCCGAAAAAAAGGATTCTGCGAGCTAGTAATGACCTGAGAATCTGGCATGAATTGAACGTTTGCAGGGTGTTTCGCGTGGCTGTGACTAACCAGCATATCACAAATAAAGCTTTGGATGCCTGACGCTGGCAACGGATTCAAGAACGATCCTGTAATGGTAGTCAAGCTAATGGTTCGATCAATGACTTATTGCACGCTAACTCCACGGAAAACGTCAATGCAAACTGATAATCCCCAAGCTGATTCTAACCCCTATCTGGAACAAGAAGTGATGTCGGCCAGCCCAATTAGGCTGCGATGGATGTTGATCCAACGGGCTGAGGAATTGTGCGGGTTGGTTAAGCAATTGTGGCAGGACGAACAACAGCCGCAGGGTGACGGCTGGTTGCTGAGAATCCGGGAAATACTGGGGGAATTGCTGGAAGGCGTCAAAGACCAAGCCAATCCAGCCAGCAAGCCTATTAGCGACTTCTACGTCTTCTTACTCCAGTATCTTGGGACCATCGAGCGCAGTCGGGACATGGAAAAACTGATCGTCCTAGAGGAGCTGCTACATATCGAAAACGAGACTTGGCAATTGGTTCTTCAGAAATCGATGGCTGATATCAACAGCAATGCTCAGGAACCATGGTCAATTCCCAATGTCGAACGGCCTGCGGCTTCAGACAATACTGCTAAAATCGCTCCGGTGGATTACTTCCCTACCGAGTTTTCCGGTGACTTCAGTTTGGAAGTCTAAATTTTCTGTGAAACGAAGATCGTACTGGGCATTGAATACGATTCTGCCGACCAACGCAAAAAACCTACCGCTGCTCTTTGTAGGTTGTCCAGGCAATGTAACCCAGCCCTCCGGCGGCCAGCATGAAGATGACGTCCATAGACAGACTAGCACTCATCAACGGTGCCAAATCGCTTCCGATCAGCCCAAAAACCAGATCCAGCAGAAATATCTCATCAAGCGGCAACAACAAGACCCACGACCAGAGATGAACTCCACCCCACGGCTGCGTCTAAAGCTTCGCAGGTAA
>DAIRSD010000359.1:0-5147 GCA_036804625.1 Aureliella sp.
AAAGGTCTTCGCTGAGCGCTTCCAAGTTCCCATTTTGCTCACAACGAGTGGTTTGATGAAGATACTTGGGCTCGCAAAAGCTCTGCACCTGCTGCAACATCGATTTCTGCGCCGCCGGTTGATCGGCCGCTTCGTTCCAGGGCACATGAATGGCTGCCGAGATATGCACCTTGCCCACGCGGCTGCCAGCCGATCGATAACTGTCCAAAGCCCGTCGCTGAGGTTCAAACATGACGCTGCTGTGACAGACGTCATGACAGACGGTAAGGTACTGGCGCGCCAAATGAGCGTCGGGACCGCGCAGCAGATACTTTTCAAAGAACTCCAACATGTCGTCAGCAGAGTCCAACAGGCAACCTGGCTCAGATTCCAAAGCCAAGACTATCTCACTACCGCGCTGCTGGGAAATTCTATCCAAAAAGCGAGCAACACTGAGCAAATGATCCGCAGCCAAGCGAAAATCCTCGGCATGCCATGGAGCGTGTGGCCAGCCCAGTGGAAGCGTCGAAATCGATCCGGGTCTTCCTTCGGGCAAGAGTTCCTTCATCAACAGAGCTAAACTCTGAGTGTATTTGGCTCGCGACTGACACAACCAAGTAGGCTGATACACGTCATGCTTGACCACTGGGCGATGAAAATCGCCTTGGGGAAAGCCGTTAAAGGTGTAGGCGATCAAATTTCGCTGGTCGATCCACTGCCGCAGCCAGCTTGCTCGATCTTCAGACAACAGGCTCTCAACGGCCTGCTCGCTAAACCATAGCCCAACAGGTAGTCGGCCCCGTGGCGTGATCTGATCGCGAACCTCTACAGCGTATCGATCAAGGCTATCGAGCGCTTGTTGCAGCGTACCGCCAGCATGCACGTTGGTGCAGTATCCAAATTCCCAATCGTCTGACATTCATTTCCTTTCCGTCCTGTTCCAATCGCAAACAGTTGCGGTAAAGTGGAGCGTCGACCATTGTAGGCGGAAACCTAGTTGCCAACCATCGCCAAGTCTCAACAGAGCCCATCATGCCCCATTTTTGTGAGTCAACTGAGTGAAAACGGTTCGAATTTGCCCAAGTCCAGCCATCGCCGCCAGCATTCGACCGCCTGGAAGCAAGAGCATCACTAACCGTGCAATAATCTGTGCTGCACTTGCTTCTGGCCGTAGCCGTTTGAGCGGCGTGCTGGCCAGCGAGGATACTCATTTGATGATCCAGGCTTGGCAGCAGTTGGGACTTTCGATCGATTACGACCAGCAGAGTCACCAATTGGTCATCAATGGTTGTCAGGGGCAACTGCCGGTGACCACGGCTGACATCCATGTTGGCAACAGTGGTACGACCATTCGCTTTTTGACCGCCGCGCTGAGCGCCTGTCGAGGTAGTTTTACGCTCGACGGTGTTCCTCGCATGCGGCAACGTCCCATTGGCGATTTGCTGACCGCTTTGGCCCAGTTAGGCGGTCAGGCAAAGAGCTTAAACGGAGAAAACCCGGACTGTCCCCCGGTCTTAATCCAGTCTAGCGGGCTCAGTGGCGGCAGAGCGCTGGTTGCTGGGAACATCTCAAGCCAATTTCTTTCAGGACTGATGTTGGCTGCCCCTTTGGCCCTGCAAGATGTGATTTTAGAAGTCCAAGGTGAACTAGTATCCGTCCCCTATGTTGCGATGACATCCGCCGTCATGCGTGCCTTTGGCGCCTCGGTCAGTGGCCACAACTCAGGTCCGTTCTGTATCGATTCCCGCTCGAAGTATCAAGCCGCAGACTACTCAATCGAACCAGATGCATCGGCGGCTAGTTATTTTTGGGCCGCAGCAGCCATCGCTGGTGGTCAAGCCCGCGTAACGGGCTTGTCACGAGACAGTTTGCAGGGGGACGTGAGATTCTGTCAAATTCTAGAACAAATGGGCTGTCAAGTCGAATACGACTCCCATGCCATAACCGTCCGCTCTGATGGCCAGCTTAGCGGAATCGAAACGGATATGGGCGACATCAGCGACACGGTACAAACCTTGGCGGCTGTTGCCCTTTTTGCAAAAGGACCAACGGTTGTGCGCGGTGTTGCCCACAACAGGGTGAAAGAAACAGACCGGATCGGCGATTTAACCTGTGAACTGCGGAGGCTGGGAGCCCAAGTCACCGAGTTCGAAGATGGACTGCGAATCCAGCCGCCTGCTCAAATTCAAGCCGCACGAATCAAGCCCTATCTCGATCACCGGATGGCCATGAGCCTAGCTTTGGTTGGACTGCGAGCAGAAGGAATCATCATCGAAGATCCCGACTGCACCGCCAAAACCTACCCTGGATATTGGGAAGACCTAGCCCAATTCACTAGCTGCCGCGTGATTGCCGAAAGCCGCTAGGTAGTCTTGGGTCCTGGCAAGAATCTGCTCGATCTTTTGATCCGTGACCGGACGCTCTTCGCGTTCGGAAGCTAAGAAAGTCCCATGACAATGGGAACATTCCACTTTACGATTCAGCCACTCTACGCGGATCTCCAAGGTACGTCCACAGGTTGGACACGGTCGAACGAAATAGGTCCCCGCTGCCATTTCAGAACTCTCCTAATTGATGCTCGGGACGACTTCTCGAATCGAATTCCCTCCGTGACTCGAAACTCTACCGACCATTCCCGAGTGTTTTCCGACTAAGAACCTGCGATTAGGCTCCATGCCTGCCAGGATCGTTTTTGTCGAACACTAGCGACAATACGTCAAAGATGGGGCTCGGGGTCGCTTGGTTCGCACAGTTCTGGATGATTTATCGTTGCAGGAAGAATTAGAGACTATCGATCCGCCTTTGTCAACCTCTAAAGTGGCTCTAAGACACTTTAGCGGCGTTTCACCCGACGATTCCATAGGCGAGCGGCAGAGAACGTTTGACGGTAGAGCGATTTACCGTAGTGGGACTCGCCAGAGTTCCTTCCTGAATGCCTAAGTTCCTTGGTGGACGGGAACTATGGCGAGTGCCGCTAATTGTCACGGCACAAGGTGTCTGCGTACTGCGTTGGTGCCTGTACTTTATTGAAACCATGAAAAACATGATCTATCAGGGGGGCAATCTGGAAATCGGTCTTGCCGCTAAGTTGCTGGTCGAGCTATCAAGTCGTTGAAGAGTTTCGGTTCATTTATTGCTTTTGTTGAACTCCTTCGAGGGTGGAAAAGTGCTATATTTCTGGATGAAACGAGCGGCTTGGGTGACCGGCGCGGCAGGATTTTTCTGGCTGGTCAGCTCCACAGGGACACTGCTCAGTCAGGGGACAGTGCTCAATCAGGGCGGCAGCGGCGTGGCTGGACTGGAGTCTGCGGGTTTGCAGATGATTGCCACCCCTTTGGCTACGGGGACACAGGTGGTCGTTCTGGACCCAAGTCAGCGTTGCCTGGCGGTTTATCAAGTGGATGCAGCGGGCAATGTAGCTTTGAAATGCGTTCGCAATCTGGCTTTTGATCTGAGAATGGAGGAGTTCAATGGTTTACCGCCTCTTCCTAGTGAACTGCGGCGCAATAAGCCGTAGAGCCAAATCAAACCCGCCGCTTAGACGCCACGGTCTGCATAATCCGACTACTCAGCCTGACCGATAGCTTTAAAATTAACCCAAATTGACTCGTTTTTACGAATCCGTCAGTTACTATGGGAGCAGCGTCCCGGCAAGTGGCCAGCCGAAATGCCCCCTTTGGCGACGCTTTTATGGTTAGGCTCAATTTTGCTCAAATTTGTTCGGCTCATAGGAGGAGCATCGCAGCGAAGGACTGTTGGCAAGTTACTCGTTTTTTGTTCCAGTCTAGGAGTTCGTACTGAATGGCAACCTTTGTGTCATTGGAGGAAGCTGCCAAGCGACTTGGCCTAAGCACAGACCAGTTAATCGAGATGCGCTCACGTGGCGAGATTTTTGGTTATCGGGACGGAACAAGCTGGAAATTCAAACCGGAAGAGATCGAGCGGGTTGCCAGCGAGATCTTGGGGGACGTTCTGGATGAGGACCCAGCGGGATCTTCGATTCTAAGTCTTGAGTCCGAGCCCAATTCATCGCTGAGCGGCCTGTCATCATCGTCAAGCGGTTTTCGAGCTGAAGAAAGCGGTGTCTCACTGCAAGTCGAACCCGGTGGCAGCGATTTGAAATTAGTGGCTGGATCTGGAATATCTTTAGGCCAGACTGCGGAAGGCAGCGGTCTATCCCAGTTCGATGAAGACGACTTGCAACTGGCCAGTAGCGACGATGACGATGATGAATTATCACTAGCACTTGACGACGAGGATCAGGCTCTTTCGGATGTCCAGCCAAGCTCGGCCAGCAGTGGCAAGTCTTCCAGTCTGGGCCTAGCAGGAGATTCTGGCAAAAGCTCCTCTTCTGCAAAAGACGAACTGATCAAGGGCGACAGCGACCCAGCCCTGGGCGCAAAAGCGTCGGGCGTTGGCTCGGATCTGGATTTGGCTGATGATCTTCAGTTGGAAGACGATTTGGTTCTAAGCGACGGCAGCGACTTGGCGTTGGGTGCCGATAGCGGTATCAATCTGCGAAGTCCTGGAGACAGTGGCATTTCACTAGAAGACGATTCGCTTGGACTGGCCGGCAGTGGCATCAGTGGCCTGGATCTATCTGACGCAGGCTCGGACCCAGGCAGTGGTGTCAGTGGTGGTTTGGGCAGTGGCGTCGATTTTCAGCAAGACGAGGACTTTCAGTTATCTCCATCGGGCAGTACCGATGCGGAAGATGACAGCGGTTCACAGGTGATCGAACTGGAGGATTCATCAGAATTTGGCGAAGGAGCCGATGCACAGGCTGAGGGCGCTGGGTTCGACGCCTTTGGAGAAGTAACCGACGATGCGGATGTCTTCGGGCAAGCGACTCCCGCAGCGGGAGGTGCCTTGGTAGCTTCTCCCGAGGTACCCTATTCCTTGCTACAGGTTTTATTGCTCATGGGCGTCCTGCTGATCATGGCTTTTAGTGGTATTCTGATGAGCGATGTGGTACGCAACATGTGGGCATGGTCCGGCACGGAAACCAACGGGCTGACTAGTGGCTTCACCCAAATGCTAGTGGGCATTTTCATCTGACGAACCCTATTGCCAGCATAACGAATTTTTGAAACCTCTCTACGCGCAACCAGGCGAACTTGTTAGCTTGCGGCCTGGAACCTGATTTATGCCATCCCCAGGAAAAGGAG
>DAIRSD010000360.1:0-5146 GCA_036804625.1 Aureliella sp.
GTCGTAATGCAATGGCTTTCACTTGGAATGGCAGTGTGCGGATGCGCAATGCCAATCATTCCGACGACCAGCGACCGCTTGCTCCCAATTGACCGTGTTTGGCCTGCCGACATTCAAAAGCCTACTTGCGACATTTGTTTATCGCCAATGAAATGTTAGGGCCCATTCTGCTAAGCCACCATAACCTGACCTTTTACCGGCAACTGGTGGCTGTGTCGCGGCAACAGATCGCCCAGGGGACGTTTCCGCAGTGGCTACAGGAAAATCGATCGCGTCTAAGCGGTTCCGCCTCAATTGACGGTTCAGAGAGTGGTGAAGTATGAACAATCAATCAGAAGTACTGGATGATAGCGACTCTGTCATTGGGGCTGATGCCTCTCGACTTGCTCGATTTCTGCAAATTTTTTTACTTTGTGCTGGCAGCCTGGTCTTGATTGCGGTGATTGCTCTTCTCCTCCACTGGCCAATTGTGGCATTTTTTTTGTTGATCGTTGTGGTCTGTCTGCCAGGTGTGCTGACGACACCCAGTATGTTGCAAATGGCTCGAGCAAATCGGCAGGACAGTGTCAGAAAACCGAGTTCCGGGGAGCTACTGTCGGCCTGGTGGTCGGAAAGCGTGGCGGTGGCCAAAGTGTATTTGTGGCGGCAGAGTTTTGGTTGGCACATACGCTCGGACAGTCGCTCGCCATCAGCCAGCTTAGAATCAGCATCAGGATCTGCAATCGTCTTTGTGCATGGATTCGTCTGTAATCGAGGGCTTTGGAACCCATGGATGGCGAGGCTTGACCAACTTGGAGTCCCCTATGTGAGCGTCAATCTTGAACCGCTATTTGGGTCCATCTCCGACTACGCGGCCATCATCGAATCGGCCGTAAGGAAGGCTCAGCAGTTGGCTCCAGGGAAGCCTCTGTTGGTGGGGCACAGTATGGGAGGCTTGGCTTCTCGCGCCTGGCTTTTGACACAAACGGGCGCGAACCAACGTGTCTGTGCGGTTGTCACCATTGGAAGCCCCCACCGTGGAACATTATTGGCAAACGGATCAAAAACCACTAACGGACGGCAGATGATGGTCGGCAGCAGATGGCTGGCTGAACTTGAACTGCAGGAGCGGCAGAAAAGGCCATCCGGAACGTATCAGCAATTCTTGTGTTGGTATACCAATACCGACAACATTGTTTTTCCGGCCTCGACAGCACTGCTGGAAGGCGCAGACAACAGGTTGATTCCGGGCATAGGTCATTTAGCGCTCAATTACCATCCAAGGGTTATGAATGAGACCATCGCCTTGGCCCGATCAACCGAATAAAACGACGAAGTCGAATATTGACTGCGGAGAGCCCTGATGGGCCGATGCTGAAGCAAAGTGTTGACGAAAAGTATTACAAGGTTACAAAAATTTTTTTCCAGAAGAAATATCGGTTAATCGACTCCCCTTGACTACGGTTAGTGTACAATTAGACCCCTGTATTGCTAGAGCCCCGATTTATGTTTTTCGGGCAATTCTTGTCGTTTAAATTTTTGCTCCAGGCAATGTCGTTTGATGGGCGACATGCGCCGCTTTCATGAAAGTTCGTGACAGTTATGGCATTGTTGGCTACCGATTGTGGAACCGATCTTCCGTTCAAGATTCGGGCAGGGGTTCAACAGCGGTACTCGGATGTATACACGCCAGAAGCGATCGAAGCGATCGCGACGTTATCCCATTTGGCTGCCAAGCGTTCAGATTTGATGACCAGTCGCACAGCCAGACGATTGGCGAGAATTGCCAATCGGCAGCCCATAGGATTCTTGGATCCTGACAGTAGGATCGCGGGGACAGACATTTTAGTCAGCGATGCCAGGGCGGGGCGGTTTGTAGGCAGCACTATTCCCGCTGACTTGCAGCAGCAATGGATTCAGGGGACAGGCCCGGCCGCTAAACCTTCGGTTCCACTAGAAAATAGCATTCGGAATGTAGCTTATGCTCTTCTGTCAGGCGCAGATGGATGGATGTTTGACGGTGAAGACGCCCTGGGTCAAATCGATACGATGTCGCTGGACAACCAGCGCAACTTGAAGCTTGCCATTGCTAAAGATCCAATATTTCTGAAGGTTGCTCAGGAAGTCGCCGACGAAATGAACCGGTGGGCTTCAGGATTCTTGGGCCGTGAAATTATTTCTGACTGGCGCAAACAGCTTGATTCGACTACTAAAATCTTCCGCGCACGCGGCATGCACTTGGACGACCGCCATATCCAATGTAAGGATGGCAACGGCTTTCCGGCTTCGATCGTGGATGCCAGCCTGTACGTTGTAAACAATTACAAGAATCTAATTCAAGCTGGCAGCTCTTTAGTCCTTTATTTGCCCAAAATTCAAACCGCCCAGGAAGCCGCTTGGTGGAATGAAATGATCACGGCTCTCGAGCAGCATCTTGGTTTAGCCGTCGGAACCGTCAAAACTTATGTCCTGGTGGAACAGTTGGAAGCCGCATATCAGTTGATGGAGATTCGCGCTGCCCTTGGTTTGCATTTTGTCGGATTTAATACTGGTCGATGGGATTATATCAATGCGGTCTCAGATGCCATGTGTTGGGACCGGTCGTTTATCAATCCCAATATCGACGTGATCACCATGACCTACGGATACATGCGCAATTATGAAGATCGAGTGCGCCGAGCGGTAAACACTCCGGATCTTCGCGGTCAGTGTGCTCTATGGCAGGGCGGCATGGAACCCAACATTCCAGTAGGTGCTGAAGCGGGAGTGGCCGCCAGTATGAAACGCGCGGTGGCCGGTGCCGAGCGAGAGCAGAGGGAAGGAGCCAGCGGCAAATGGGTGGCGCACTGGAAGATGGTCCACATCGTTCGACCGGTTTGGGAAAAAGTCGGTCAAGCAAATCAACTGGGCCGCAGTTTCCCGCCACTGACCTACACGGCAGAGGATTCCGCCGGTTTGTATGCTCTGGAGGGTGGGCCAAGAACCGTGCGTGGCGCTCGCGACTTGATCAGTGTTGCCGTTCAGTACGGCAACGCCTTTGGACGTGGCTATCAAGCTGCTGCGCTTAAGCCAGCGGACTACTTTGGCAACGATAGCGTTCTGTATCTGATGGAAGACATGGCGACTGGCGAGATTCGTTTGAGCATTCTGTGTGAGTGGCTGCACAAAAATGCCCAATTGACCGAAGACGACTCATTGGCCGTTGTGAAAGCCGGAGATATTTTTTCGGTCGATCTTTTCCAGCGATTATTGGATGAAGAGTATGCAAAACTTTTGGTGGCTAATAATCGCGATGTTCACGAAGATTCAAAAAATTCCAGTCTGCCCATAGCCAGAGAGATCGTTAGCACCTACGTTTTGAACGATCAAAAGTTGCCTTGGTACGTCGATCTTTTAAATTTAAACCTGAATCAGCCTAACCTAAACACGGCTCGGCAGCGAATCAGAAACTACATTCAGCAGTACCAGTCAACCGGCCAGCGCATCACTGGCAATCTAGATTTCATGTAACTGCGTCGATCCCGCCGCATTATCTCTTAATCGTTTTTATCATTCAAGGAACTGTCTAACGTGAATAGTCTTGCCGACCAAATTGCTCAAACGCAATCTTATATTGATAGCCCACGATTTCAGGGAATTACTCGCCTTTATTCAGCCAGGCAGGTCGTAGAACAGCGTGGGACCATAGCTAACTCGTACACGGTCGCTCAGCAGGCTGCGGAAGGCTTTTATTCCAGGTTACGAGAGCTATTCAAAGCAAAGAAATGTATCACTACGTTTGGTCCCTACTCTCCTGGCCAAGCGGTGGCCATGAAGCGAATGGGAATCGAAGGCATTTACTTAGGCGGTTGGGCCACTTCTGCCAAAGGCAGCAGTCACGAAGATCCGGGGCCGGACTTGGCCAGTTATCCACTCAGCCAAGTACCTGACGAAGCGGCGGGCTTGGTTCGCGCGTTGTTGATTGCGGACAAGAATCAGTTTTTCATGCGTCAGAAGATGACGGAAGAAAAACGAGCGTCCACACCCGAAGTTGACTTTCGCCCTTTTATCATCGCGGATGCTGATACCGGTCACGGAGGTGACGCTCACGTTCGCAATTTGATTCGCCGCTTTGTTGAAGTGGGTGTTCCCGGATATCACATCGGAGATCAAAGCCCAGGCTCCAAGAAGTGTGGGCGCCAAGGGGGCAAGGTGTTGGTGGCTCAAGACGAACAGATCAAGCGTCTGAATGCCGCGCGGTTTCAATTGGACATCATGCAAGTCCCAGGACTTATCGTAGCTCGCACCGATGCTGAATCAGCGACGTTGCTTGAAAGCTGCTCGGACGAACGTGATCAGCCCTTCATACTAGGGGCCACCAATATCGAAGTTCCGCCATTCAAAATAGTTTTCCTGGCGATACTACGAAGATTTGAGTCGGCTGGTGTCGCTGAGCTGAACGGTCACAAGTTGTACAGCGTTTCCGATCAGGAATTCACCGAGGCGAATGCGTGGTTGGAACGCTCTGGGATCTTCCAATTGGTAGACGAAGCCGCTGCAAATTACAGGCAGAACCCCAATATCAACGTTGATGGACTGTTGGAGCGCATTGCAGGGCGAATGACTGAACTTTGGCAAGCCGAAGCCGGCGTGAAGACTTATGCCCAGGCTGTGGCAGATGTCATGGAGTTTCGAGCGGCAGAGGGCGAAGAGTTTTCCATGACGAAACAGCAATGGTTGGATTTTGCTCAAAACGCGTCCTTCAATCTAGCCAAATCGAAAGCCAAGAGCTTGGGGATTCATATCATTTGGGATTATGAACGGCTCAGATCTCCAGAAGGCTATTACCAGGTTCAAGGCGGTATCGAATATGCGATCGCCAAGTCGCTCGCAGCGGCCCCCTTTGCGGACCTGTTGTGGATGGAAACAAAAACTGCGGATCTGAAAGACGCACTTCATTATGCCAAGGCGATTCACGAGCGGTTTCCCGGCAAGATGCTAGCTTACAATTTGTCGCCCTCGTTCAATTGGGATACTACGGGCATGACAGAAGAACAGATGCGCTCGTTCCCGGAGGAGCTAGGGAAGCTTGGATTTGTGTATATCTGCTTCTCTTATGGCTTGCACCAGCTCGTCGGATTGGGCAGTGAAGAGTTCGCGCTGGCTCTGCGGCAAGACGGCATGTTGG
>DAIRSD010000361.1:0-5140 GCA_036804625.1 Aureliella sp.
CAGTTCGTTCATCGCGGGAACTCGTGCCAAATTGAACAACTGTTGATCAAGACAATCAAACATCCAACCCAGGGCGGCAATCACCAGCACAAACCAATGATATCGGTTCATCTGCTTGTACCAGGGGCGGTTATCTGGTGTGCTTTGATTTGCGGATGGAACTTCGGCTTTCATCGGGATGTACCTGCAGTCGCTAGGAAACAACAAGAATTGGGACACCTTCTATCGATCTAGAATTCAACTGGCACTGATGCTAGCGGGGAGATTTGATAAAACAAGGGGAGCACTTCGTGATCGTAAGTCGCAAAATTGTTCAATCCAAATTGCCGTAGTCTACTGCTACGACTAGACCGCAAGATCGCATATAATGTCTGATCGTTCGCGAACAAGCTTCCGAACCTGCCATCAACCGGAGTGCTTTAGGACCCGGCTGAAGCAAGAAAAGCAGGGTGCTGACGCAACCTGGCTGGTTTGGTCACTTTTTTGCGCACAGCTCTTAATTTATGTTGCCTGACTCTTTTAGGAATAAAGGACAGACCATGAGCGACTTGGAACGATTTCTGCAACAGGCCGCCGAGCGAATGAAGCAGCGAATGGAGGGGCAGGGCCAATCGCCTCAATCGGCTCAACAAGCACTTCCCAAAGCGCAGGGCAAACAACCCAAACAAGTGCCGGTGCGGCAGGCAGAGCGTGCCGATTCGACCTATGCCGAAGTTGAGGAGCTGGTTGAAGCGGAAATAGTCGAACAGCCTTCCGTGCAATCTTCTGGCAAAAAATTTGGCAACGTGTCCAAGCGAAAACCTCCGGTGACCTCCGGCGTTGATCAAGCTGACGAACGCATGGCCCAACGGTTGCAACAGAAGTTCGATCACTCAGTCGGACAGATTCAGCAGAAGGCAGCGTCCAGACCGGCATTCTCCGAAGCTCGCGCCGAGCAGACCAATCAAGCGCAGGAAGTGCAGACACGTCAGGACAGTGTTAGCCCGCTGATCAGCATGTTGCGCGACCCTGACTCGCTAAAGGCTGCGTTTATTGTGAGTGAAATATTTCGCCGGAAGTTTGAGTAAACCAAATATTGCAGGTGCGGCCTAGCAGACTGGGTATTAGATCGTGAATGCCGATGTCATTGTGATTGGTGCTGGGTTCGCTGGGTTGTCCGCAGCAGAACAACTGCTCATGCGAGGAAGAAGTGTTCTGATCATCGAGGCCCGAGATCGAGTTGGCGGACGTACTCACACATCGACCACTCAGCAAGGTGGCTGGGTTGACCTGGGCGGTCAGTGGAT
The DNA here is from genome assembly GCA_036804625.1 of Aureliella sp. Classification (GTDB taxonomy): domain Bacteria; phylum Planctomycetota; class Planctomycetia; order Pirellulales; family Pirellulaceae; genus Aureliella. The sequence continues at coordinate 1,287 of DAIRSD010000361.1, forward strand.
TGGTCCTGGCCAGGATCACGTCTATGCACTTGCGGCTCGCATGGGGCGCGGCGTGTGGCCTATGTATACGGCTGGTCGTCAAGTGCTGGATACTCAGGGACGCATTCGATACTTCAGTGGTCTGATTCCCAAGAACTTGCCTCCACTTGCGTTGGCAAACCTGTTGTGGGGCTTTTTTCGTCTGGAGCGACTTTGCAGGCGTGTCCCCGTAGAGAAACCCTGGGCCGCATCTGGCGCTGCTGTGCTGGATCAATGCACTGTCGGCGACTGGATGCGTCGCAACATGCCCAATCGAGAAGCCAGAGCCATCATGCAAGTAGCCATCGAAGCGGTATTTGCGGCACATCCCGATGATGTAAGCTTGCTTCACGCTTTGTATTACTTGAATGCGGGCGGCGGTTTGGAGCGGCTGACCTCGTCGGCCGGAGGTGCTCAGCAAGATCGTATCGATGGCGGCATGCAATCACTTGCCGAAGATTGGCGGGATGATCTGATTCGTCAAGGTGTATCAATTTGTACCGGTCAGCCTGTTGAAGCCATCTATCAAGACGAACTTGGAGTCGACGTTCATACGGACCGTGAAAAGCTACGATCTGCCCGAGCCATCGTCACGGTTCCGCCCGCACTGGCCGCTGAAATCGACTTCCGTCCCGCTATGCCAGACCAACGATTGGCTTGGTGCAAGGCGATGCTGCCGGGCCGAGTCATCAAAGGTTTCGCCATCTATGATCGGCCATTTTGGCGTGATCGCGGCCTTTGTGGCCAGGCGGTCAGCGATCAACCTCCTGTGCATGTCGCCTTTGATGCGACACCACCTGCGGTCAAGCACGGCATACTGCTAGGATTCATCGAAGGCCGCGAGGCCACTAAGTGGAGCCAGCAGGGACAGGAGTTTAGACGCGAAGCGATGCTCGGGGCTTTTGCACGGTTTTTCGGCTCGGAAGCTCTCCGCCCTGTCGAGTACATCGACCACGACTGGACTGTGGAAGCGTGGTCGCGCGGCTGCTATGCGGGCGTGGCTGGTCCTGGAATCACTACGACAGTTGCTTCCTGGGCGCGACGGGTTCACGGCCGGGTTCACTGGGCGGGTACCGAAACAGCCTCAGATTGGTGCGGCTACATCGAAGGTGCCATTCGTTCGGGCATACGAGCTGCCGGAGAAATTTCACATGTGTGATACGCTTGTGGCTATTTGGCCCGATGGCGTCGGCTTTGCCAAGAACAGTGATCGTGATCCTAACGAAGCACAATTCGTCCAGTGGCTACCAGCCATGGAATATCCTAAGGGGGCACAGTTGCGATGCACCTGGATGGTGATCCCACAGGTTCGTAGAACTCAAGCAGTTCTATTGTCGCGTCCCTTTTGGACCTGGGGTGCGGAGATGGGAGCCAATGCGGCAGGTCTGGTGATTGGCAACGAAGCCGTCTTCACTAAGTCGAAGTTTGATGAACCTGGACTTACCGGGCTGGACTTGGTTCGCTTGACGCTGGAACGTGCAACTTGCGTGGATCAAGCCATTGAAGTATTAAGCAGCCTATTGCTAGAGCACGGGCAGGGTGGCCGAGCCAGTTACTCACATCCCGCGTTTCGATATCACAACAGTTTTCTGATTGCAGATCCCTCTGGAGCCGCCGTGCTGGAAACGTCTGGTAGGCAGTGGGCTGTCCAGCGGGTCCCAAGTGGAGTTCGTGCTATTTCCAATGGTTTGACTCTACCAGCATTAAGCCAGCATGCCGATCGGCTACGTGAAGCCGTGGCCGAGTGCAAAGTGCGCCGCGCCCGAATGGAAACTCTGGGTGCTCGCTCTCTGCCAGAACAGATTCACAAGGGTTTGCACGGTACCACGGACGCGGCAACTTGGAACGCAGCTCGCGCTCAGTCACTGGCAAACGCGCTGCGCGATCATGGTTGCCAATCGAGCTGCGATAAGCAAGAGACTTCACAGCTACAAACACAGCTTCAGGGGACAGAGCATGTTGATATGGGAGATGGAATCAGAAGCAGCTATCTCAGTAGTTGGCAAACGCCTCCCCGCTACCGACGACTCAACGGAGCCCTATCCGCACCCTGTGTGCATTTTGGTGGTGCCCTGGCGGGCAGTCAAACGGTGGCTTCGTGGATTTCTGTGCTCAGCCCACAAGGCGTTCAGCATTGGATCACCGGTACCAGTGCGCCCTGCCTAAGTCTTTTTCGGCCTGTCTCTCTAGAGCAATCAAGGGATGTTGGTCAGCCGGAAGGCCAGCCCGATTCAAATAGTTTGTGGTGGCGATTCGAAAAAGTGCATCGTGAAGCGATCAAAGACTGGAATGCTACCAGCACTATGCGTCAGCAGCGCGATGACTTGGAAAGACTGAGCTTTCAAACGCCATCCGACCAGGATGCGCATTGGCGTGCCGCCGATCAATGGCTGGAACACTGGTCGGAACATTTGGTGAACTTGCCGGATCGACGGCCCAGATGGCTAAGTCGGCGCTGGAAATCAGTGCAATTGGAAGCTGATGGTGGCAATCGCATGCCACCCTGGAACTGATCATGCTTGGAGCGTGTGAGTCGAGTACGAGTACCGCCGATGGCAGAGCACGAGTACGAAAATACTGATTTTCTCATCACTAGCAAAATCGATTCAAGCGAAATAGCGCAACGTCAAAACTTGCACGTTGGGCGGTTATTGTTTTAACTGCCGCTCGCATTACAAGAAAAATAGGAACCAGACTAATCCCACAATGAAGAAGGCCAGCAAGGCCAATAGTATTTGGTTGAATCCAATGTATCCGAAAGTCAAATTGCGTAAGAATAGATCGAAGCGATGATGTGGCTGAAGCACTTCGGCTTCCAGATGTCCGCTGATGTCTTCGTACGAACCGTCATCGTCAAAAGAGCGCCTTTTTCTCGACTTGGAAGCACGTGGGGCCTTGGCGTGTACTGATGCGGATTCCTGGCGGCCGATGGTCGGAGCAACGGGCAGCCTCTTTTCAGGCTCTTGGTGTGCCTTGACGACTGGTGCTTTTTCAGGCGTCCCTGTCGCAGGCCCCGACACGATCTGCTCTAACTTGGGGATACTTCTAGGCAACACCCATTCTAGCGAATTCTCACTCTTCGATCGGCGATCCAGGTCATGCAATTGACTAGCGGCTTCCCGAGCATACTGCTCGAAGTCGGCAGCGGACAAATGCCGTTGCTCTAGTAACCAAGTCACCAGACACTCCGCCTTGCCAGCCTGATAAGCCTTTACAGCCGAAGAGACAGCCGGAGCAGAAACTTTTTGATCTGCCAGCGCAAGAAGTACCATCAGATATTGCTGAGCGGGCTCGTAGGAAGAGTGCTTTTCCATAGAAACTCGGGACGTAGTAAGGCATACCGTTGAGCCAGTTCGCGAACGCCAATAATGCCCACAAGACGGCTGGAATAAACTGGCATCTTATATGCTCAGCATTCCATTATGTACGCGACTTGCCCTTTCGCAAGGCTTCTCGATGCGTGGTGCGGCATACGCTCAGTTTTTTGGATGTGTTCTCTATCGGATTCGCATCAGCGCCAGTCCTGACAGCAGAATTGCCGATACCAGCATCGGGATAACCACACTGACCACTCCAATGTCTTTGTATGCTTCACGATGCGTCAGGCCAAGCACGGTTAAGAAGGATACGACCGCTCCCGAGTGTGGCAGGCTGTCCAAACCACCGCTGCCGATCGTTACCATTCGGTGCAGCGTTCCGGCGTCGACACCAAGATCCAGGTAGCTCTTGGCCAACGTTTCCATGAAGATTCCTAGACTGCCTGATGACGAGCCGCCACTTCAAGCGATCAGGTTAATTGCCAGAGTGGCCGACAGAAGCGGGGGCAGGTCGGACTG
>DAIRSD010000362.1:0-5127 GCA_036804625.1 Aureliella sp.
CGTGGAGCTAGTGCAACAAATACTCCATGATTGGCAGCAGGATACCCGAGCCGTATGGTGTTCGTTGGAACCCTACGCTGCGGCCATGGCATGTATGACAGGCGGCCAACACCGGCTACGAGCTATCGGACTGCATCATCCAGCAGAATTAATTCAGGCGGTCGGCCAGTGCCATCCCAATGTACTGGTGGTCGACGATCGGCGCTGGTCTGGATACCAAGTGGCAAGATTGATTCAGTCTTGGTCTTCGCTCGATGGGCGATTCAGCGGGAGGTCAAAATGAGAATTCATCAGGTTCTAGGCAGTGTGACGCTCAGCCGCTGCCATCCGGGTTACCAATCCGCGCGTCTCTTGGCAACTCAGCCACAGGAACAGGCTACGCTAACTGGCGCGCAGCCGGCTGAACCCGACTTGGTCATTGTTTGGGATGATCTAGGCGCTGGAATTGGCAATCTGATTGCGGTTAGCGACGGTGCTGAAGCGGCGCAGCCGTTCCGACCTGACCTGAAAGCTGTAGACGCCTACTGTTCAGCTATCCTGGACGAAATACACATAGATGCCAGCGCCCTGAAACAATTGAAACTGCCAAAAACGTAACACATTTGCTAAGACAAACCAGCCATTAAGCAATTACAAACCACCACTACTAATATTCAGAAACGAAAGACATCCACGATGCTAAACGTTCACAAGATCAAGCAAGACATCTGCGACATCGGTTTGCGGCTATACAATAAGGGCTTTGCTGCTGCAAACGATGGCAACATTTCGGTACGCATTGGCGAAAATGAGGTTCTGTGTACACCGACGATGCAATCCAAAGGTTTTCTGAAGCCTGATGATATTTGCACCATCGACATGACCGGCAAACAGATCGCGGGGCGAAAGAAGCGCAGTAGCGAGGCGCTATTGCACTTGGAAATCTATCGTCAACGATCCGATATCAAATCGGTAGTCCATTGCCATCCGCCGCATGCTACCGCCTTTGCAGTGGCACGTGAGCCGATTCCGCAATGTGTTTTGCCCGAAGTGGAAGTTTTCTTAGGAGATGTTCCCATCACCAAGTACGAAACTCCTGGTGGCCAAGCCTTTGCTGATACGATCATTCCTTTTGTCAGCAAGTGCAACGTCATGATTCTTGCCAATCACGGCACGGTCAGCTTCGGTGAGGATGTCGAAAAGGCTTACTGGTGGACCGAGATCCTGGACGCTTACTGCCGCATTCTGATGTTGGCTCGGCAATTAGGGCATGTCAGCTACTTAGATCAGCAGAAAAGCCAAGAATTGTTGGACCTGAAGAACAAATGGGGCTTTTCGGATCCCCGCTTGACCGAAGAGTACAAAAACTGCGATATCTGCGCTAACGATATTTTTCGTGACAGTTGGGCAGCGTCCGGCGTGGAGCGTCGCGCGTTTGCCGCACCTCCAGCCATGCCTGTAACGGGCGGCCAGTCGAATCAACCAACTAGCCCTGGAAGCACAATGAGCAGCGCTGACCAAGAGCGTCTGATCCAGCTTATCACCAATCAAGTGATGAACCAGTTGTCGAGCAAAGCCTAGTGGCTCAAGTGTCGGACACACTCAACACGATTCGATTCATAAGTTCCTATCTTCATTCAATAGTTCGGTAGCATTATGAAAGTTAGTATTGTTGGCGGCGGCGGTCTTGTTGGCAGTTGTGCTGCGTTTGCATTACAGTGTGGCCGCGTCGCACATGAGATTGCACTGCTGGATGTCAATGCAGACTTGGCCACTGGCCAGGCTTTGGATTTGATGCACGGATCGCCCAGCGTTGCTGATCAGGTCATTATGTCTGGTTCGTACGAGCATGTCGTGGACAGCGACGTTGTTTGTATTACCGCTGGCCTGCGGCGGAAACCTGATGAGTCTCGGCTGGATCTGATCAACCGAAACACCGACCTATTTGCCGAAATCCTGCGGCAAATCAAATCAGTAGGTTTGAAGCAATCCGCCAAGGTTTTGGTGGTCAGCAATCCAGTTGACATCTTAACTTATGTTGCCGCTAAGTCTCTTGAACTACCTACGGATCACGTGATGGGGCTGGGGACTCAATTGGACACCATTCGTTTTTGTAGCCTGATTGCTGGGCAATTGAAAGTTCCTGCAACACAGACACGAGCACTTATCTTGGGCGAACACGGCGACAGCATGGTGCCGATCTGGTCCAGCGCTACCATCGGCGGATTGCCACTTGAAAAATTTCCTGGATGGAACGTCAATTTAGCCAATCAAATTTTCACTCGAACCAAAAAGTCAGGTGCCGAAATGCTCTCGCTGAAAGGCGGTGCCGGTTTCGCTGTGGGTATCGCAATTCGCGACGTGATCGAATCGATACTACTGGACCAGCGCCGGATACTTCCGGTCAGCACCATCCAAACAGGTTGTTATGGAATCCGCGACGTTGCCTTATCAGTACCAACTGTGGTCAGTCGATGCGGTGCGAAACAACATCTAGAAATCGAATTGTGGCCTAAAGAATTGCAAGGACTGCGCTCCAGCGCTGCCGCACTGCGTCCCACCCTAGAGGCGGTGCTGAAAAGAGTTGGTCTAAGCTGAGAGAACCCACATGCATCTAGACGAGTTCCACTTAGGTCTTGGAACCATGAAGTGATTGCCACTGCCCCGTGGTTCGACGTGATTCGCTGAGCAGATGCCGGTAATCCAGTTGTTCGATGCTAGCGCCCTGGAGTTCAATTTCATAGTAACCGCTGTATCCCATTCGTTGGAACGACTGGATCATATCGCCTAAAGGCAGCCGCCCATGTCCCAGCATACAGCGATTTTGTTGTCCCAATGGCGCAACCTTTGCGTCGCTCAACTGCACTAGTCTTACCAACGGTGCAATGTCATCGATCCAAGACAAAACGGATGTATCTTGAGCAACATGATAGACGTCAAAGTTGATACCCATGTTGGGACTGTCGATTTCGGTGATAACATCTAAACACTGTGAAATCGTGTTCAAGAATGAATCACCTGTGCAACCAATATGAGTTGGTTCTAGAGCTAGTTGCACTCCCACCGCTTCCGCCGCCTCGGCCAATAACTTCAAGGCCGATCGTAGAATGCGCATAGCATGATTCCGCGTGTGTCCGTTGCGACTACCCGCCACGACAACTACGGTTTTTGCACCCAAGTCGGCCGCTAACTGAATGACATCGAGAGCCTCAACAATGCACTGACGAAATGTAACTCCCTGACTAGATGTTAGTCCACTGATCAGGGATAGGGACGAGATGTCAAGATTGTACTCTCGCAACAATTCTCTCCCTTTCTCTTCGCCATAGCGTGCTAACTTGGGATACCAAACTCCCATGGCCGTGAACCCGGCCTCCGCATAGTGAATGACATCTTCTTCAAAACTCCATCTGGACGTGGACAGTTGATTGACAGACAGTTGTAACATCTGCGTCGCTGATCCCGCAAAATACGAGTAAGTATATGGTTCGGCTCCAGTCGGTGCTTCTGCTGAAGCAGTCTGGCGGTGCGAAGGCAAGACATTGTGAAGAATTTTGACAGAACTGTAAAGCGCGACTTACAAAAAATGTTTTTTGGTCCCATCTCGAGCGTAGCTGCAATGCACCACGGATTGATACACTTCGATCGTAACAATATGTGGCGTCAGTTTTTCCATTACAAGTCGGCCTACCAATCGCACGAACTTCTTTTGCAACAAGAACAGGGCTCTGGTATTGCTTCGCTCCCAAAGCTACAATCACTTCTTAATGATGGCTATGGAAAAAAAATTTTTTAGGTTGCATTCAGACCAATTCGATGTCGGCATTCTTAATTAGCTTTGATGGCATTGACGGTTGTGGTAAATCGACTCAGATTCAAATGCTTGGTGATTGGCTAAAAACCCTGGGACAGCCTACTCGCATGGTTCGCGAACCGGGTGGAACCGCTTTAGGCGAAGCGCTGCGTGATATCTTGCTGCATCGATCCGAAATTACTCTCAGCCCTACAGCCGAGATGCTTATGTACATGGCCAGCCGCGCACAGCTTGTGCGAGAGGTGATCGAGCCGGCCCTGGCTAGCGGTCAACACGTGATTTCTGATCGATACTTGCTAGCAAGCGTAGTCTACCAGGGTTGTGCTGGTGGTTTAGAGCCAGCGACAATCTGGTCCGTTGGCCAAGTAGCTACTGGCGGTCGCGATCCAGACCTCACGTTCATTCTGGATATCGACCCACAGACAGCTCAACGCCGGCTCAGCGGCACACCGGATCGCATGGAGAGCCGAGGCATAGACTATATGCAGCGAGTGCGTGATGGCTATCTAGAACAAATACGGGTTTTGGGTGACCGCTGTCTGGTTTTGGATGCTCGAAAATCGATTGCCGAAATTCACTCTGCGGTGATTGACGCCGTGCGCAAGCACCTGAAAATCGACACCGTCGTTTGAAGAGGTTTGGGGCTCTAATGTACGATGCGATTCCGCAACCAGAAAGCTACTTCAGCGATTCTAGCCGCCTGGCCTCGGCCATCGCATCTTCGGCCATCTGGATATACTGCGTATCTCGCGTTCCAGCAAACGTGCGCTGGTAGGTTAGACTAAGAGCCGTAAAATTGAATGGCTCGTTGGGCTCAAGTTCGCAAGCTCGCCTTCCGTGAGCAACAGCCGCTTCGAAATTGGAAGCCAGAGTATACAATCGGCCAAGGGTCAGATGGCTAAGGACGTGCTCGGGATGGTCGACCAAAATGGCCTCTAAGGCTGCAATGGCCTCAGCCGATTTACCTTGGTCTTTTAGCTGCTCGGCAGCGTTATATCGTTCCACTACGTTGGTCATGATGCTTTCAAGTTGCTTGCGACGGATTTAAGAGCCGCTGGCGTGTACAGTTCAGCACAATTATCGCGCGGCATGAGCAAACAGTATACCAAGACTTGAAAGCCGCATAAGTTAGCTGGATGCCGCAGCGAAAAATTGTTGAAAACTTCGGTCGTCTCGCTGACCACCAGTAAACTTGATGTTTAACGCCAAGCTCTATCGGAGCACTGGTAGTGCGGCCGGGGGCTGAGCAACCTGTGTCTCGCTTGGCTGTGGGTAACCAGGCAATGTCGGCAAGCTTGCTCCAGCAGACTGATTTTTCTGTTGAACGGGCTGAG
>DAIRSD010000363.1:0-5125 GCA_036804625.1 Aureliella sp.
TGAGCGTTTGTAGAATCCGATCTGGACGACTTGGCTTTACAGACGCAGGGGGAAGTGAGCGGGTTTGGAGACCTTCAAATTCTATTGAATGTGGCCCGCCAGAACACCACATCTGGACCTAAGGGCTTCGATTCAGCGGCTCCCATTCTAACGATGACATATTCCAACTTAGTGCCATTCGGCCAAAAGTATTAGCATCAGGGGACTTTCCACGTTTTTGAAGCCATATAACGCGAATATAGGGGAGATGGGTGGATTGTGCGGGAAGTTCCATTTTTGCTTGCGGTATCGATCGTTACGACCGATCTACTTGTAGTGACTGTAACGCCTAGTCCGCCTAGCGAGAAGGAACTATGAAAACAAAGATTTTAATGCTGTCAATGATGATTTCGAGCAGTTTCGGCCAATTGGCTATGGCACAAGCCGACGAGCACTTCACGAGCCAGTCCGCCGTGCGCAACTTGACGGACGACGGCGACGCCGCTTTGGCTGGCCAATACCAGTCCAGCGCTTCAACGGCATCGTCAGGTCATGGCAGCTACGCCAGAAAGTCAGCTAACTCGACGCAACTGACTTCGTACAACCAGTACGATCCAGACATGAGCGTCATAGCACCGACCGTCGTTCAGGACTACTCGGGAGGCTACGAGGACTACAGCGGCTATTGCGGGAGTGGCTGCGGAAACTGCAGCGGCGGCTGTGGAAGTTGCTGTGGCGGCTGTCAATCGCCTAGTCGATTTTGGCTGACGGCGGAGACTCTGCTGTTTTTTGCAGCGGACCGTAGATCACCCAATTTGGTCATGACAGCCGATAACGAAGTGAATCCGCTGGCTGGTCAAGTTACCTACGGAGGAGTGCTTAGTTCCGACGTGTTGCCAGGTTACCGCGCTTCGGTGGGTGCCTATCTCGACCCATGTCAGCGAATAGGCGTTGGGGCTCGTGCTTACGGGATTTATGACGATACCGACCGATATTCGGTCAGTAGCAGCGATGGAACCACTTCGATTGGTGTCCCTTTTTACAATCCCAATCGCACGCCGGATCCAGGCAATGATGCGTTTATCGTTGCTGGAAACGGTCCAGGCAATGACCCGATCTCGCAAGGCGGCGTGAATTCCGGCGAATCCCTTTCGATGGTGGGTGCCGAAGGGTCGGGCTACATCTTGTTGAGCCGAGGGCCTTGTTACCGATTTGATATGGTGGCTGGCTACACGTACAACCAGTTGAGGAATGCTGTGTTCCAAAACTTCACATCAACAACCCTGTTGGATGGTGATGGAATAGTCAATGGTACCGTCTTTCAATTCCAAGACCGTTTTGCAACTGACAATCGATTCAGCGGAGCCCATTTGGGGGTGCTGAGCAATGTGGTGAGGAAGCGAGTCAGCTTGTCTACGTTGGCAAAGATTAGCTTCGGAGAAATGCGCAGTCGAACAAATATCATCGGCAATGGTGTCACTACAGTTCCTGGAGCCGATCCAAACGATCCACCAGATGTGACAGGGGGGCCTGGCTTTTTCGCAAGGACCGGTAACGTTGGCTCATATACCAATCAGAGCTTCGCGTTCATGCCAGAACTTGGCATCAAGTTGGGATACTGCATCCGCCCAAACATGCAGGTTAGCGTAGGTTACACATTGTTAATGTGGTCTTCGGTGGCAATGGCTGGCGACCAGATGGATAGGATTGTCAGCTTAACTGGCAGCACTCAAAATCCTGAACGCCTGAATAACAGTTCGACCTTCTGGATGCAGAGTATCGATCTAGGGTTGGGCTGGTCTTATTAGGCTGGCCCGGAACTTCGAATCATTCCAAAGTCGATCATAAAGTGGCCGACTCTGGCCATGGCAAGATCAATTGAAATGCAAGCCCCGCGCCAACGTGCAGCGGGGCTTCTTTATTGAACGCTGATCTCGTCCTGGCGACCGGCCATCTGAACGGACTGGTTCGAATCGCTTTGTCGATCGATTTCCTTCAGCTCGCGCGCCAGAAGCTGAAGCTCTAGGGTCAACTGCTCCAACCGCTGGCGGAGGCTACTAAGCTGCCCAGCTTCGGAAGGTTCGCTGCTGGTCGCTTGCGGTACATAGTTCCAGCGACGAACCAGGTCGGCTGGCATCAGGAATTCTTTGCCTTCCATTTCGTAGATGACAAACAGTGGCTGCTGGATGGCCGGAGCGGATCTGTCAGGTTGAACAGATGGGTTGATTGAGACTGTATTGCCATGGTCGGGAGCATTCAAGGAGCGTGCCGAGGCAATGGCCAAGGTTTGCGAGCCAAGCTGAATCGCCGGTTTGATGCCACTCAAGAGATGGCCGGACAATTGCTCGGCCAGTTGTTCGGATTCCGAGAGAAGCTGCCAGCTTTTCGCGTGGGCAAAAAGACTTCGCCAAGCGTATCCGACTCTGGCCACCAAATCTTCTATATCTGCTATCTCGACTCGCTGGCCAATGTCACCAGCGGCTGGTACTGGTTCTGACTCAGCAGGTATGCCCTGATGAGTCGTTTGCTGTTGGGCAGCAACAGAATGACTTTTGCCCACGATCAGCAGTGTCCCTATCGGAATCTCTGTTCCTTTCGGAATCGCAGTCAAAACGACATCAGTTGCTGGGACGGTTCCGGCGGGTAGTTTTGGCTCAGCTACTGCCAATTGATCCGCCGACGAGTCACCCGACAATGCAGCCAGGTCCGAATTCGGGGACAGTGCTGGCTCAAAGGGGACTAGGGCCGAATTTGGGGACAGTGCTGGCCCAAAGGGGGATTGGGTCTTTGCAAGACTCGGCACAGGTACTAAGCCGGGGGAAAGCGCCGGAACGTGATCCAGGCGGTTGAGGCCACGGTAGGTCAGAGCCTGACGCCATTCGTGTAGTTGTCTCAAATCTCCATTTCCCTCATGTGCCACATAATACGGATTGAGGGTAGCAGTCACCGCGACTCGTCTGTTTAGGTAGTTTGCGATATTTGGATGCTTTAGGCTGCTTGCTGTGAGCGGCTTAACAACTGCCAAGTGGGTACCGAACCTCAGACTTGCAGTGAATTCTGCCTGAGCTGCGCAAATTGCCTCAAACGCCGCCGATTTTAGATCTTCGATCGAAAGAGCTGTGTCCCCATCCTTGCTATTCTTACTTTGCGTGGTTTGGAGCGTATTGAGTGTTGTACTGAAACTGCATGAGGGACACAGCAGGCTCATTGGGGCGCCCATTGAAGTGGTATTGTCGAATTGGTTCAGTTGCAGATCAAAATCGCGGAGGCCATGAATTCCATCCCAGCGGGGCAAATCGTGAGTTTGAGCCTTAAGACGAGCCTGGAACTGGTCTGTCCCCGGCAATGCCGCTTGCAGAATCAGAAAAAAGAATACGACTGCGGTTTGAAGTCGCCTAACGAAAATCGGATGCATGAACATCCTCCTGAGTTCGACAAACCGCAGGCCCAAAGGTGGGGAGAGAGGCCTGCGGTATCCCTGGTTGGTTCTGTGTCACTGGTTGCGTTCCTGATAATCATTCCACTGGTTTTGGGCCTGTAGTGGAACAATGTCATTGGTTGTGCGGCTGGGCACCGGAAGCTAATTTGGAATCGGCAAATCGATGTCAGCGATACATGTTATCGAGATTCACTATCTTGCCAGATCGGTCTCCCGGTCAAATTCCTGGCAATATCGCATACAATTCATCAAACTAGTGAGATTTGAACTAGCTTGTCGATTGTATTAAATGAAGTTGACTTGCCGATTTTCAGGAATTTGACCCAATGAAGGACTGTTCCCAGTCAGAAACCGGCTCAGCCAAGGACTGTCCCCGGCTGAGTGAAGTCTGCGCTCAATTAGAAGCATTGGCATCGGCCAGGTCAGACAATACAGCGGCCTGGCCGCAAGAGTCGATGTTCGCGCTAGCTGACCACGACGTCTTTCGGTGGGTTATCCCGGTTGCGTTCGGAGGTTGGAATTGGTCCGCCGAACAAATCGTGGATGGTTATCTTGAGCTTAGTCAAGCATGCCTCACTTCTACATTCATCTTGACTCAGTGGCATGCCGCGTGCAGAAAAATTATCAGCAGTGAATCCCAACCGCTAAAGCAACAACTGCTACCCGCGATGGCCTGCGGCAGCCTGTTCGCCACCGTTGGGATCAGCCATTTGACTACCAGTCGTCAATATTGGAATCGTCCCGCGCTTCGAGCAACCCCGACCAACGGCGGTTATCTGCTCTCGGGCTGTTCGCCTTGGGTCACTGCGGCCCAAGCTGCGGATGTGTTAGTGCTGGGCGCGTCTCTTGATGACGGCAAGCAGTTGTTAGCCGCAGTTCCGCGTCAAAGCCATGGCCTAGTGGTCCAATCTGCGCTTCCGCTGATGGCTCTAAGCGCCAGTTGTACCGGTCAAGTGGATTTGGTGAACGTTCGAATCGAGCATTCGCAAATTGTGGCTGGGCCCAAAGCCAATGTCATGCAAGATTCATCCAGTAGTGGTGGTGGCCCCGGCGGCCTACACACTTCGATTCTGGCCGTAGGGCTTTCCATGCGGGCGGTTCGCTACCTGCAGGAACAAACCAAGCTGCGACCAGCGTTGGGAAGCGTTAGTGACAAACTGTGCAGCGATGTCCAGCGGCTGCGAAATTCATTGACCCAGCTTATCGTAGGAAAATCGGAGACGACCGTCAGTCAGATCAGGCACCAAGCCAACGGATTGGTACTGAGAACCACTCAAGCCGCATTGCAGGCCGCTAAAGGAGCAGGCTATGTGCAAGGGCATCCGGCTGGTCGTTGGGCGCGTGAGGCACTTTTCTTCCTGGTCTGGAGTTGCCCGCAAGAGGTTGTCGATGCCCACCTGTGCGACTTTGCTGGCCTGGAATTTTCCTGGTAGCCCAATTTAAGTCTGGCGACCAAAGGAGTGCGCATGTTCCATGTGCCGTTCGCCTCAATCTCAAGTCATCAACGTCCAAGAAGCTTTAGCATGCAATGGGGGAGCTGGTTTCGAAATATTAACCCGAGAATCAAACCGGTTCACAACAAAACCGGCATTCCGCTGGTCGACCTTGATTGCCTACACTTTGGCCATCTTGATCGTGCAAGCGATTGCGTATGCGTGCCCAAAGTTTGCGAAACGTCAAAGGATGGACGGAATGTACCGATGGTTG